>JBJTQD010000562.1:0-20145 GCA_046075445.1 Planctomycetota bacterium | reverse complement strand
CTCGGCTGTTCCTCTCCCATGAGTCCCATGAGTCCCATGAGTCCCGGCATTCTTCGCCACGCGCCTAAAAGTGAAACTGCAAACCTGACAGCACCAGATACCCCAAGCGGGTATGCGCGATGGCGAAATCCTCGAGTGAAGGTTCGACAAAGGCGGAGGCGAACAATTCCGTCCGCGCGCCAAGTTGCCAAGAATTCTTCACGAGAATGCGCCAGTTGTTTTGGTCGTGAATCCGATCGCCGATGAATTCCGGGAAGTACTGGCCGAAGCCGAGGACGGACGTGCCGCGGGTGCGAGTCCAGATGGCGTTGAGATACCAACCGGTGCCGGTGATTGGGTCGTAGAGCCCCTGATTCAGTTGGCGGTTATAGAGGCTGCGGCCCCAAGTGATGTCATCGAGGTTGAGGCCGGGCCGCCGCGTGCCGTACTGGTCAAAGAGGACCTCGCCGGCCAAGCGAAGCGAGCCATTGGTCCACGACAGGTCGATGCCCGTGTGGTTGTTGAATTCCTTTTGACCTTCGCTGCCGATCCCGTCTTGGGTTTTCACGCTTAGGCCGCCGGCCCAGTTCCCGGTATCCCAGCCCACTCGCGCAACGAGGGCCTTGGAGGAGTTGGTATCTCGGTCCTGCGAGCCGTTGGTAATCGCTGCGGAGTGTCGCCAGATTCCTGAGTAGTAGCGGAGTTGGGCTCCAGTCTCGCGAAGGCGGATCGCTTCGCCTCGTATGAACGGCAGGTCGGTTTGCAGATTGGTGTAAATCGGACCGTAATAGCGGCCAAACGGCGTGATGAATTTGCCAAAATCAATTGCCCAGCGATCGTTACCGAGCGAGACAAAGAGCTGAGATAACTGCAGCGTTTCAATCTCGAAATTGTGTGCGTAGGAGGCCCGCAGCGGATCGTCGACGAGGATGTTTCGGTCGAAGGGCTGAGTCAAATAGGTCTCGCCTGTCAGCCCGGCCCACCAGCCATCGGCTTGCCGCGTCCAGTCGGCGAGCAGTTGTCCTTCGGCGGTTAGCGAGGTTTCTTGTCCGGTGAACTCGTAACGTCCATCGGTGTAGAACATGCTGCGGCCCAGACCCCACAGACGGAGTTGGCTGTCGGCGTACTGAAAGGAATGCGGAGCGGCTTGGTAGCCGCCGATGTCGGTTGGGGTGAACCACCAGCGGTTGGTTGGTGTGGGGAGCGAGCACTCAGCCGCTTGAAAATAATTGCTGCCGGCGGCTGGCGCGATTTCAGTTTCTTGAGCCGCGTTCGCGGTTGGCAAGCAAGCGATGCAACATATCAAGGCAAGCAGCCAATGAGCGGCTTGGGGCATTCCGTTTGGTCGGGAGTATTTAAGAAGACTCGAAGCCATAGCCCGATCGAAAATGGGAAGCTGGCACGAAAGTGCGCGGGATACCGATTCTTCCGAACGTATCGGCGATGCGGATCGTCGGGCTTGCAACGGTTTCAGCGGTCCGGTGCGACCCGAATGTTGGGAAACAACCAGCCAAACGAAAGTGATTGGCTAACCGGTAAAGTTTGCCAGGGGTGCTGTCAAAAGTTGAGTTCGAAAGGGTGTTTGGACCGGTTGTGGCCTGCAGGTTCAAACGGCGACGCCGGGGAAAGCCCGCGTTCTTCGCCTTCGTCAGCCGGGTCCTCGCGCAGCGCCGAGTTGGAGGCTTAAAGGCCATTGGTCAAAAGAGCCGCGCTGGGGTGGTATGTGGAAATCAACGTCCTATGCCATTCCGGTTTTTCTACTGCTCAACTGCTCTACGATCGTTTCGCCGTTAGCCGGCTGGCGAGGCGAGGCTCGGTTTAACTCGGCGGTGAAAAACACGCGGCTCCGTGTGAGCCATCCTTTTGTGATTGCGCGGCTGTGCTCACTCATCCTCTGGTTCCCGAATCAGTAACTCGACAGCGAGTGATTCCAGAGCGGACTGGGTGGGGAGTTGGTTCCATTGCAGCCGCAGTTCGCTGCGCAGCTGGAGGTCTTGCGGCAGGACAAACTCAATTCGATTCTCGCTGCTAGGCAAAGCCTCTAGCTCTCTCAGCTGGTCGCTTGATTCCTCGCCCGGGTCGATCGGTCCAAAGAGCACTCGGTCGGGTAGGTGCTCGGAGCTAACTTCAACGGAGATGACGCTGGAAGTTGTCAAACCTGTGGGGCGATGGAATCGGCGGATGGCTTGAATGTCGACGGGCTCGGTGCATGAGCCAAGCAGTTGCTCAAGCAGCTTCGGCAATTCCCGTTTGGGATTTGAAGCCCCCGGTTGGAGCTCAATTGGCAGCCCCTTTTGATAGGCGGAAACCAGCCAAGGGGCTTTGAGGCGAATGCGATGAATCGGCATCAGTGCGGCTCGCGGAAGTTTCGCCGAGGCGGTAAAGAATCGGGAGTGAAAGCTGTGAAATCAGTGAGTGCAGGATACACGATGCGGCGACCTAAGAGCTTGGAGTTGCCTCGACACGCCTGCGCGGCAGGGTTATATTTCGACTCGAATGATTCGCATTTCCAACTCAACAGTGGGCCGTGCCTTCACGGTGTGACGCAACATGGATATGGAGCAGATTGTATCGCTGTGCAAGCGACGAGGATTCGTCTTTCAGTCCAGCGAAATCTACGGTGGTCTAAACGGCTTCTGGGATTATGGCCCGCTGGGAGTGGAACTCAAGCGAAACATCAAGAACGCTTGGTGGCAGGACATGGTGCTGGCCCATGACGACTTGAATGTGCTGCCCGGTGCGCCAGGGCAGTACAGCATGACCGGGATCGATTCGACGATCATCATGCACCCGCAGATTTGGAAATGCAGCGGCCACTACGACTTGTTCATCGACAAGATGGTCGACTGCAAGGAATGCAAAGGCCGCTTTCGCGAAGACCACATTCCGGGTACCTCCTGCCCTATCAAGCCGAGCAAGATGGTGGGCCAGCACGACAAGTGCAGTTTGACTGAGCCTCGCGATTTTAACTTGATGTTCAAGACGACGCTCGGGGCACTGGGGACCGAAGACGACGCGGCCTTTCTGCGGCCCGAGACGGCTCAGGGAATTTTCGTCAACTTCAAGAACGTGATCGACAGTACTCGATATCGCTTGCCGCTGGGGATCGCTCAGGTTGGCAAGAGTTTCCGCAACGAGATCACGCCGCGGAATTTTACGTTTCGATCGCGCGAGTTTGAGCAGATGGAGATCGAGTTCTTCTGCCACCCGAACGAATCGGCGGATTGGTACCGCTACTGGCGCGACCGCAGGATGAAGTGGTATCAGGATTACGGTGTTGGCTCAGAGCGACTGCGGCTGCGCGAACATGCATCCGATGAGCTGTCGCACTATTCGATCGGCACGGCTGACATCGAATACGCTTTTCCATTCCTGTCCGAAGGTGAGTACGGAGAACTCGAGGGGATCGCTCACCGCGGAGATTTCGACCTCCGCAGCCACATGGAAGGGAAGCTCGATGAGAAGACCCGTCCGCTGCAGGTCCAGCTAGGTCCGGATGGCAAGCCGAAGTGGCGCGGCAGCGGCAAGGATCTTTCCTACCGCGATGACTTGACTAACGAAAAGTATGTGCCGCATGTGATCGAGCCTTCGGCGGGTGCTGATCGGGCGACGCTGGCGATCATCTGTGAGGCCTACCATGAGGATGAGGCTCCGGATGAAGAGGGCAAGGGTGAAAAGCGGACCGTGCTCCGATTCCATCCGCGGCTTGCTCCGATCAAGGCGGCGATCCTACCGCTGGTCAAAAAAGATGGCATGCCCGAGATGGCCAAGGATATTTACTTGGCACTGAAGAAGCACTTTAACGTGTTCTATGACGAGAAGAGTTCGGTCGGCCGGCGTTACCGTCGCCAGGACGAAGCGGGAACTCCGTACTGCATCACAATTGACGGGCAGTCGCTGCAGGACGGAACGGTTACGATCCGCGACCGCGATACGCTGCAGCAGGAGCGGATCAAAGCAGCCGATTGCATGCAGGTGGTGCGCGATAAGGTGAGTTGAGCCGAAAGCAGGTTGCAGTTGCGAGTTAGGGTGTCGCCCCGCCCGTTTGCCGCGGTGGGTGCGCACCGCGGGTTTAGCTTTGATTAATGTTTCGCCGATCGCGCGGATGCGACCCAACCTACGCGACTCGAATCAACCTGACCCCAAGAGTAGTCGCTCCAGCAGCGGGGCGGCGTAGAGATTGGTCAGCCAGAGGGCTGCGGCCAGCAGTGCGCCGGCCAAGAGGAAGACGATTGCCAATTCGCCCAGTTGCAGCAGCCCGATTGTCGCTCGGCTGCAGCCAAGCTTGAACATGGTCTGCATCTCCTCGGCCCGCAGTTTCAGTGAGAGCAGGACGACGAGTATCAGCAGCAAGCCGGTGGCGATCAGCACCAGCAGGGCGTTGGCGTCGAAGAATCGCTGGATGCGGAAAACCACTTGCAGCAGTTCGTCGATCATCTGCCGGGGGGAGATGAGCTGAGCCGTTTGGCTGGAGACGGCGTAGTCGGCGGTCAGGAGGTCGGCGGCGCGCTGGTCGTTTGGGGCGACAATGACGGCCGTCAACGGGAAGTCATTTTCCGAGCCGTGAAAGTGGAAGGAGTCGCGGTTGGCTGCGGTAATTTCTGTGTAGGGAAGGACTGCGGCGCTGGCGACAATTTTCTCATCGTCGCGGGCGAGGATTTTTCCTTCGTCCGTTTCGGAAGCGAGGTCTTGGTGTCCGTGCCCCAGTCCGGCAATGACCCAAGCCGTTTTTAGATCGACGAAGACGGCTCGATCGTCGGCGGAATCAGTCGCGGCGAGCACTCCGGTGACGTTCAGTTTGAGGGGATAAAGCCCAGCGATATCGAGAACATTTTCCCGGTCTGAGAGAAGTTGGTCGCCGGGGCCGAGTTTCAGTTGCCGGGCGACTTCGCTGCCCAGAACGCACTCGCCGAGCAGAGCGAAGTTGCGTCCTGATGTGAGCGTCAACTGCCGGAATTCAAAGTACTCGAGCGAGGTCCCCACGAGCGGAAATTTGGAGGCGGTGAATCGCTGGAACAGCGGAATGGCGAGGCAGCGTCCGGACTCTTGGAGAGCTTGGCATTCGCCGAATTTTAGATCGTCGCGCGGGGGTGCGCGAAAATGGAGTGTGTGCAGAGTCAAATCGACGCCGCTTCCTTTGGGGCCGAGGACCAGCGGCGTAGATGCTGCTCGAGCCACCAGCGAGCGCTCGAATTGATTCAGCAACAACCGCACGGCGGCCGGCAGGAATGTAGTCAGCAGGATGGCCAGCACGAGGAGCGTGGTCTTCCAGCGGTGGAAAGCGATGTAACGCAGGGCGAGTTCCAGCCAGCCGCTCATCGTGCGCCTCCTGCTGCGGTAGGCGCGTCCAGTCCAGCGGACTTTTGGAATTGGCTGAAGTCGATCACGCGTGTGAAGCCATCGAGGATGCCCGTGTCGTGAGTGACGACGATGAGCGTGGCTCCGTGTGATTCGATTTGTTCGAAAAGCAGACGCAGTGTGTTCTGTTTGTTAGTTGGATCGAGGTTGCCGGTTGGTTCATCGGCGAGAAGCAGTGGCGGCGAATGAATCAGAGCGCGGGCAATGGCAACTCGCTGCTGTTCGCCTTGAGAGAGTTGGCTGGGAAAGCGTTGCAGCTTGTCGGAGAGACCAAGTCGGCTGGCGAGCGTTTCCAAGTCTTGGGCCTTGGACCGGGTCCATGGGAGCGTTTGATTGATCAGAAAAGGAAGCCGGATGTTGTCCCGCACTCGGAGGTAAGGAAGCAGCTCAAACTGCTGAAAAACCTGCCCAATCCGGGCGATGCGGAAGTTTCGTCGCTGAGCATCGGTAAGTCGAGCGACATCGGAATCTTCCACGCGAAGACTGCCGGAATCAGGCAGTACGATACCGGCAATCAGTTTGAGCAGCGTGGTCTTGCCGCTGCCGCTGGGGCCGACGAAAGCGACTTTCTCACCGCGCTCGATCTGCAGCGAGTTGACTTGCAGAGAAAACGGGCTGCGGGGGTAATGAAAGGAAAGCCGATCGATCGAGATCATGCGCAGGTCACTTCTTTTTTCGACCGATGTGCCGCGACATGAAGTCAGCTTTATCTTGGACTTGCTTTGAGCCGTTGGGGTCGACGACTTCCGATGTGAACTTCGAGCGTGAGGCAGGTGTGAGCGGTGAGTTGAATGGTTGTCGCGCGGTGAGCTTTGCCGCACTGGTTGGGCCGTTGGCTCGCGACTCGGCTGATGAAGCGGTTTGTTCGGGAAGCGAATTCGGACTGGCTTTTCGCGGAGCTGCGGAGTTGATTGCCTGGTGGATAGTCAATTCGGGAGTTGCGGGGCGAGCGTAATCCGCGAGGCTGCGATCGGCGGGGAGTTGGCTGAGCAGGTCGGCTTCCATTTCGGCGAGGCTGATGATCTGCACGTTTACAGAAACGTTTGAGGCGAACTGGGAGCCGCCGACTGCGCGGTTGCCGAAGGGGCGAAAGGGCCCGCCGCTGCGGGTGCTGCTCCATGCGCTGCCGCTATTTCCGCCGAGGCTGATCGATCCGCCGTCGGGAACACTCACGGTTGTGTTGACACTGAAGATTGAAGTTGTGGGGAGCTGAACTGGGACCCCGAACTGTTGTCCGTGCGACGGTTTGGATTGAAAGAAAATGACTAAGCAGATGAGGCTTGTGAAAACGAGAAGGTTCCCGCCGGGCTTTTGGTCAAAGGTTTCGCAGGGGGACATGCAAGCCGCTCGGAGGATCGAGAGTGAAGCGATAAGCGAATGATTCTTTGCTCCGTAATTGTAGGAGTCTTCGGGGAGGTCAAGCCAGCCGAGGCTTTTTTGGCGATTGGCTTTGGGGTTGCGTGTTGGGGCTTTGGGGGCGTTGGGGCGGTTGGGCCGCGAGGGTTTGCCGGTTGTGATGTCTGAAATCGGTGCTTTTCCAGCGTCTGGAGTTGGTTAGGCGGCGGACATTTGGGCCGCCGTCGCGGGGGCCAGGCGGTTGAACTGCGACAAGTTGGCTTGAAAGGTGCTTTGCTGGCGCTCGGGAACGCGAGAAACCCAAATTTCTGCGACTAGAACCGATTTTTGCCAAATTCTTCATTAGCCGTTGACGATTCAACAGGGGCCCTTTATCTTGGTCGATTCGTCGCTGCCCGGAGAGGCAGCGGAATCTGGTCGCCTCCTCCACGAAACGAATGTTTTTTCGTGGGTTTTATGGAAACTGCGGGGTGCTTTAGCTTGCTCCGCGGAAACTCCGTTGGCATCAAGCGAGCGCTTGTCGTTTGCCAGCGAGTCACGAGTTTGCCAGCAAATGACCTATAGAACAGGTCACTTGGAGTAGAGGCGGGTTAAGGTCATCCGTAATTTTTGGAGAGTGTTTCCGTGTCTGGTCCCACTCATGAAGTCATCCGAATTCGAATGGAAGCCTACGATCATGCGGTGCTTGATCAGAGCGCCCAGGAGATCGTTGACACGGCGAAGCGTACTCACTCCGAAGTTCACGGTCCGATTCCGCTTCCGACTCGCGTCGAGCGATTCACGGTGTTGTCGAGTCCTTTTATTGACAAGAAGGCTCGTCAGCAATTCGAGATTCGAACGCACAAGCGGTTGATCGACATCGTTCAGGCAACGGCTAAGACGATCGAGGCGCTGAATAAGCTTAGCGTTCCGGCGGGCGTTGAAATCAAAATCAAGGCGACTGCTCGATAGTTGTTTTGAGTTTGATTGAGAGTTCAATCGGGTTGATTTTTACCAACACGAACAAAGACGTATTCAAATCACGATGAAATGGAAGTCGCTCGGATAACTCTGCCGCAGGCAGTGCATCCGGTCGACAAGACTGACTGAATCACAAGGCGATGGATATGAGCAAAGGCATACTTGGCCGTAAGGTCGGGATGACTCAGATTTTCGACAATGAGACCGGGGAGGTTCGCCCGGTTACCGTCATTCAGGCGGGACCTTGTCATGTCTTGCAGGTCAAGACAGTCGATAAAGATGGTTACGCCGCGATTCAGTTAGGTTTTCTGGACAAAAAGCGTCCTGTAAAGGAAAAGCGTTCTCGTCCGAGTCAGGCCAGTCGCTCTGAGCGCGGCCATGTGGCGAATATTAGCAGCAAGCGGTCGAAGGCTCGCGCTGCCGGCGGCGTTGCCGCTCTGCCCAAGGCGAACTGCGAACCGAAGCAGTTTGTCCGCGAACTCCGTGGTTCGTTTGATGGTTATGAAGTGGGCAAAGAACTGCGGGTTGATGAGCTCAGTTCGGTCAAGGCTGTCGACGTCGTTGGTGTGACCAAGGGTCGTGGTTACCAAGGCCCGATGAAGCGGCACGGGTTTAAGGGTCAGCGAGCGACGCACGGCGTGAAGAAAGTGCATCGCCATCCTGGTGGTACTGGTGCTCTAGCGGCATGGCGAGGTGGTGGCCGCATGAAGAAGGGCAAGAAGATGGCTGGTCAGTTCGGAAGTGAAATGGTGACCACGCGCAACCTGAAGTTGGTTCGGGTTGATTTGGAAGACAATTTGCTGCTCATCGGCGGTGCCGTACCTGGCCCCAACGGAGCGTTTGTGATCGTTCGCGAAACGAATATGAAGCGTTAGTTCGAGCGATTGGTGGGAGTTGAGGCCGAGTTGGTCGCGACTCCCGGGTAGTGGAAAGATAAACGGTAGAACAGGCGATTGGGTAGCGAAATGGTGAGCTTGCCAGTTTACGACAAGTCCGGAAAGAAGGTTGGGGCATATGAAATTGACCCGAGCCAAATTGCGGACACGATCAACAAGCAATTGCTCCATGACGTGGTGGTGATGTATCAGGCGAATGCTCGCCAGGGTACTCGCAAGACCAAGTCGCGGGCTGAGGTTGCTGGTTCGACCAAGAAGATGTATCGCCAGAAGGGTACGGGTAATGCTCGTGCTGGTGGCAAGCGTTCTCCGGTCCGGGTTGGTGGTGGCCATGCGTTCGCGCTGAAGACCCGCGATTTTTCCTACCGGTTGCCTCGCAAGGCGATTCGTTTGGCGACGCGGATGGCGATTGCCAGCAAGATTCAAAAAGAACAGGTCGCAGTGGTCGAGAGCTTGGACATGCAAGCTCCGAAGACTCGCGAAGTCGCTGCGATGCTCAAGGCGATGGGTTTGGCCGGTAAGTCGACTTTGATTGCGACGGAAGGTTACAGCCCGGTTGTTTATAAGAGTGCTCGCAATATTGACCGAGTCGAGATTTCGTCGGTGGCAGACTTGAATGCCTTGGCGGTGTTGAAGCCTCGGCAGGTGGTGTTTACTCGGGCGGCTCTGGACTGGTTGAAGTCACAGGGTGCTGGTCAAGCGGAAGCGTAGGGATCGGTCCGAGCAGAAAGGTTATTCGGTAACGAGCCGGCCTGAGGGTCGGTGGAAGTTGCGGGAGAGAACAGCGAGATGGCAAAGCCAAAGGACAATCAGCGACAAGTCCCCGGGACTGGGGTGGCGGCAAGTTTTCAGCCCCACCAGATCATCCTTCGTCCGCGCGTGACGGAAAAGGGTGTGTTCCAGTCGGAGCGAGGCAATCAATACACATTTGAGGTTAATCCTCTGGCGACCAAGACGCAAATCAAGCAGGCCGTTGAAGCTTTGTTTGACGTGCAGGTCGACAAGGTTGCGACTCAAACCCGGCGGGGTAAGTCTCGTCGTTTCCGGTTCAAGTTTGGGCAGACCAAGACTTGGAAGAAGGCGATTGTCAAGCTGAAGCCTGACAACAAGATTGACTTCTTCTAAGCGGCCAAATTGGCCTCGGTTGAAGGCGTGAAGCGGTAACTGCAGCAGAGAAAACGCAAGACAACAGTAGATAGCCGAGCCAGGATGATGACTGGCGGGCAGGCGTAAGGAAAACGAAGTCATGGGAATTCGAAATTACAAGCCGACGACACCGGGTCGCCGTGGAGCGAGCGTCAGCGATTTCGCTGAGCTTACTCCCGGAGCAAAGCCTGAGAAGAGTTTGCTGCGTCGACAGAAGAAGCGCGGTGGACGTAATAATCAGGGCTTCATCACTTGTCGTCACCGTGGTGGTGGCCACAAGCAGATGTACCGGATTATCGACTTCCGTCGGGACAAGGACGGAATCGTTGCGGTTGTTGACTCGGTTCAGTACGACCCGAATCGAAATGCTCGCGTCGCGCTTCTGAAGTACCGCGATGGCGAGAAGCGATACATTTTGGCTCCGGACGGATTGATGGCCGGCGCTCAGTTGCTTAATGGCCCGGATGCTCCTCCGGTGGTTGGCAATTGCATGCCGCTGAAGAACATTCCGCCCGGATCGGACATTCACAACATTGAGTTGCGACCTGGTCAGGGTGGTGAGCTTTGCCGCAGTGCGGGTTCATCGGCAACTTTGATGGCACGCGAAAGCGAATGGGCTCAGATTGCTCTGCCTTCCGGCGAAATCCGCCGCGTTCCGGCAAACTGCCGAGCGACGATCGGCAAGGTCAGTAACCCTGAAGCGATGAACGTGAACCTTGGCAAGGCTGGGCGAAAGCGTTGGATGGGTGTCCGTCCGACCGTTCGTGGAACAGCGATGAACCCGCATGACCACCCGCACGGTGGTGGTGAGGGTCGTACCAAGGGTGGTCGTCATCCGGTTAGCCCCACGGGCAAGCCAGCCAAGGGTGGCGGAACTCGCCAGCGGGGCAAACCCTCGAACTCGGCGATTGTTCGACGCCGTCGTTCACGTCGCTACGGTCAGTTGAAGTTGCGATAGTTGGTTGGTCAGTGAGTGGAAGTTTTAGGCGGAACAACAGCCGAAGTCAGGTCGAGAGATTATGGGTAGATCACAAAGCAAGGGGCCTTTTGTCAGCGAGTCGCTGTTCAAGAAGGTTCAGCGATTGGATGAGAGTGGCAAGAAGGACGCGATCAAGACTTGGGAGCGGTCGTGCACGATCATTCCAGAGTTCATCGGCCACACGTTCATGGTTCACAACGGCAAGCAGCACCTCAAGGTGTTTGTGACTGAAGACATGGTAGGTCACAAGCTTGGCGAATTTGCTCCGACTCGCACCTTCCGGGGTCACGGCGGAGCTAAGAAGGCATCCACTCCTTAGTAAAAAAGTGGTGGGTTGAGTTGCTGGGCCCGGTCAGCTGAAAAGTGGCGGGTTTGGCGAGAAGGTTGGCCGTACTGGTCGGCCTGAGAGAGTTGGAAATAGTCAAGAGTTGGGATAACAGTCATGTTTCAGGCAAAACACCGATTTGCACGAATCAGCGCCCGCAAGGTCCGGCCATTGGCTGACCTTGTTCGCGGCAAGTTCGTCGACGAGGCTTTGAATATTCTGCGATATCAACCGCACCGTGGTGCCCGGTTGCTGGAGCAGGTAATCAAGAGCGCGGCGGCCAATGCGCAGGACCCTGATCAAAACAAGGGTCAGTCGGCAAACCTGCGGGATTTGTTCGTCAGTGATGCACGGATTGACGGTGGCCCGATGTTCAAGCGGATCCAGCCTCGTGCTCGCGGTACGGCTTACGGAATCAAGAAGCGTTTCGCTCACATCAGCGTGACGTTGGAAGAGATTTAGGCGGAAGAGATTTCACAGGTCCATTTGCCAGAGTGTTGAGTTTTCAGGCCCTCAGGTCAGGGAAATACGGAATTACGAGTTATGGGACAAAAGGTTAATCCGATTGGCTATCGCACCGGCGTGATGCTGGGCTGGAAAAGCCGCTGGTACGCTCCCAAGGAGGAGTTCTCCTCGCTGTTGCTGGAGGACAAGAAGATCCGGGGGTTCATCAAGAAGCATCCGACCCGGAATTACTCCGCTGCTGGAATTGATCGGATTGAGATTGAGCGAACTCGCGATGAAGTCAAGGTCGTGATGATGGTCGCCCGTCCGGGCTTGATTATCGGCAAAAAGGGCCAAGAAATCGAACTATTGCAGGAAGAGCTTCAGAACCTGACTGGTCGCCGCATCAACCTCAAGATCGAGGAAGTATCGCGGCCAGAGATTCGGGCTCAATTGGTGTCCGAGAAGATCGCCGAGCAGTTGGCCAAGCGAGCCAGCTTCCGTCGGACGATGAAGCGGGCGGTAGAAGAAACAATGGAAGCGGGAGCCAAGGGGATCAAGATCCAGTTGGCGGGACGCTTGGGTGGAGCCGAAATGGCTCGCCGCGAAAAGCAGATTGCCGGCGCGATGCCGCTGAGCACTTTGCGAGCAAAGATTGATTACGGTTTTACGGAAGCGATGACGGCGCAGGGCCACATCGGCGTCCAGGTTTGGATTAATCAGGGTACTTACGGAGACGAGACCGATGGCGTTGATGCCCAAGCGGGTCAAACATCGAAAGGTCCAAAGAGGTCGTTTAAAAGGTAACGCCACTCGTGGAAACGAGGTGTCGTTCGGCGATTTCGGACTGCAGTCCATGGAATATGCATGGCTGAAGGCTCAAACGATCGAAGCTGGTCGTATTGCTGCACAGCAATACGTCCGCGGCGAGGGTCGTTTGTTCATTCGGGTTTTCCCACACAAATCGATCACGTCCAAGCCGCTGGAAACTCGGCAAGGCACTGGTAAGGGTGAACCAGAATTCTGGGTCGCCGTGATTAAGCCAGGTACGGTGATTTATGAGCTGGCCGGTGTTACCGAGCAGCAGGCCAAGATGTGCTTTGCGCGTCTGGCACACAAGCTCCCCTTGCGGGTGCGGTTGATTCGGCGACGGGCTCACTAAGAGCTGTTGCTGGGTTGTGAAACGATTGCGAATTGAGATGACGGTTGGTTGTTTGGCGTGGCGAGGATGAATCAGTCATGAATGAGCGAGAAAACACAGCCAGTTTCCTGCGTGGGTTGACCGACGACCAGTTGGCGGCCCAGGCTAAGGATGCAGCGAACACCCTGTTTCGGCTTCGGGTGCAGGCTCAGACTGACCGGTTGGACGTTCCGTCTGAGATGCGCCGCAATCGCCAGTTGATTGCCCGGATTAAGACAATCATGAATGAGCGGGCTCGCAAGAGCTAAAGCCTCGCTCGGTTTCGGGTTGGCTCGTTGCAGAATTGGCAGGGCACGCCGGACGATGCGTCAGACAAACGGAACTGGTTGATGCAGAGCGAATTGAAACTGCTGACGAAAACATCGAATTGAAATTGCGAATTGACACTGCGAATTGACACTGCGAGTTGATTGGAATTGATATGCCCAAGCGAGAGATGGTTGGTCAGGTGACGAGCGACAAGATGGCGAAGACCCGGGTGGTCGAGATTCGCCGTCGAGTTCGGCATCCCAAGTACGGCAAGTACATCCGACAGCGGACAACCTGCTATGTGCACGACGAAAACAACGAGTCGGCGGTTGGTGACACGGTGAGGATTATTGAATCCCGTCCGTTGTCGGCCACCAAGCGATGGACGCTGGTCGAAGTGGTTTCCAAGTCGACGGATGTCGATTTGGCTGCGATTAAGGCGGAGCGGGAACGGTCAGGTCGCGAGGCGACCGGGGGCTGATTCGGTAAAGCCCGATGGCTTTCGTCGAGAGGTTTTCAGAAGAACCTCGAGGCAGGCCTGAGGAGTGGGAATCAGTAGGCAAACGAACAAGACAAATTTTTCGATAGTTGAACTGACATGATTCAGCAAGAAACCAGACTGGAAGTGGCTGACAACACGGGCGCACGCGAAGTGATGTGCATCAAGGTGTTGGGTGGTTCGCGCAGGCGAACTGCCGGCATCGGTGATGTGATCATCTGCAGCGTCAAGAGCGTGATTGCCGGCAGCGACATCAAGAAGAAGGCAGTCGTCCGGGCTGTCGTCGTGCGGACCAAGAAATCGACACGGCGGGCTGATGGCAGCTACATCCGGTTTGACAGCAACGCGGCAGTGTTGATCGATAAGGACAACAATCCGCGTGGCACGCGTATCTTCGGTGCGGTGGCTCGTGAGTTGCGAGACCGCAACTTCATGAAGATCGTCAGTTTGGCCAACGAGGTTATTTAGCCTGAAAAGGCGTCCTGGTTCGTGAGTCGTTGCGGCCTTGAACTCGTGATAACGAGTGGGGAGTGACGGACGAGGGGACCGGGAGGGTGAGGCGAGTGGTTGGAAGCGACCACTGGCTCAGGATTATCGGAAACGGGGTTTCCCAATTACCGGGCGGCCCAATAGCAGGTGGATTGAGTTAATGGCAAAAGCAAAGAAACAAGATAAGGCGGCACCGGTCTCGATTGGTCGAGCCCGATTGCACGCGCTCTATTTCGACCAGATTCGGCCCGCGTTGGCTGAGAAGCTGGGTCGGGACAATCCGATGTCGTTGCCTCGGTTGCAAAAAATCGTAGTGAACATGGGTGTGGGCAGCGCCAAAGAAGATAAGAAGCATTTGGAAGATGCGGCCGATGCGATGACTCAGATCACTGGTCAAAAGGCCGTGATCACCAAGGCTCGTCAGTCGATTGCAGGCTTCAAGTTGCGAGAAGGTCAGGCGATTGGGTGCAAGGTCACCCTGCGAGGCGCTCGGATGTACGAGTTCCTCGACCGCCTGCTCAGCCTTGCTTTGCCTCGGGTTCGCGACTTTCGTGGTGTCAGCCCGAAAGCGTTTGATGGCAAGGGGAACTACAGCCTCGGTTTGACCGAGTACTTGGTTTTCCCGGAATTGAATCCGGACAAGTTCACCCGTTCACAGGGGATGAACATCGTTTTTGTGACGTCCACGGATAAGGACGATGAAGGTCGCGAGTTGCTGAAGCTCTTCGGAATGCCTTTCCGAGAGACTCGCAAAGCGGCCGCCAAAGCCTAAGGATGGCTTGAGTCGTTGAGTGGTGAACCGTTTGTTGCAAGGTAACTGAACACAGCAGGTTTAGGTTGTGGCTAAGAAATCAAAAATCGCGAAAGCAAAGCGCACTCCCAAGTACCCGGTCAGACGGGAACGCCGCTGCACGATGTGCGGCCGGCCACGGGCGGTTTACCGCAAGTTCGGCATCTGCCGGATTTGCTTCCGGAAACTGGCCGACCAAGGTCTGATCCCGGGTGTTCGCAAGTCCAGCTGGTAGTGGCTGGTCGCCGGCGACAACCGTTCGGTCCAAGAACGGTGAGGCCGGTAGGAACAGAAGAGGTTCGAGCGTACTGTTGAAGCGAATTTGGTAGAGGAATACTGCAGATATGATGACTGACCCGATTGCCGATATGCTGACGCGCATCCGCAATGCCATCAATGTGGAACGGCAGCACGTCGATGTCCCCGTCTCGAAGGTCAAGAAGGGCGTCGCTGACGTTCTGAAGCGAGAGGGCTACATCTGGGACTGGGCTGAAGTTACATCAGAACCAGTCAACCAGCTTCGGCTGGAACTGAAGTATGGACCGAGTGGTGAGAAGGTGATTCGCCACGTCAAGCGGGTTAGCAAGCCTGGTTGCCGGGTTTACCGCCCTGCGAAGGAACTGCGTCCCATCCTGAACGGGTTGGGGATTTCAATCCTCAGCACCAGTAGTGGTGTGATGAGTGACCGCGAGGCTCGTCAGCAAAAGATTGGTGGCGAAGTTCTCTGTGAGATTTGGTAGTCGGAGAGTTTTGCGGGGTGGATTCGCGAGGCGGTGACCACTCGGCAAGACGGCGATAGTCGCAGCAGTCTCTGTTAAGCGAAAGTCCAACAGCCTCAAAAGTTTGGTAGTGGTTTTAGAAAAAGCGGAATAAACAATGTCACGTATCGGAAAACTCCCCGTCCCGATCGCTTCCGGAGTCAAGGTGAATGTCGCCGGAAACAAGGTCAACGTAGAAGGGCCCAAGGGAAAGCTGAGCTTTGATTTCCGCCCGGAGGTGGGTGTTGAAGTCAAAGGTAATGAAGTTGTCGTGACCAACATTTCTACCGCCCGCGAAGCAAAGGCTCTTCACGGCCTGACTCGGGCAGTAGTCGCCAACATGATCGAGGGCGTCACCAAGGGTTACGAGAAGAAGCTGGAACTCCAAGGCGTCGGTTACGTTTGCTCGCTCAAGGGCAAAGTGCTCGCTCTTCGGGTTGGCTTTGCCAACGAAATCAAGAAGGACGTTCCAGAGGGCCTGAAGGTCGAGTGCCCAGATCAAACGCACATCAACATTTCCGGTTGCGACAAGCAACTGGTTGGTCAGTTCGCCGCTGCGGTTCGTTCGCTTCGCAAGCCGGAGCCGTATAAAGGTAAAGGTATTCGTTACGTCGGCGAGCAAATCAAGCTCAAGCCGGGTAAGGCAGCCTCGAAGTAGCGGGTTGACCGCCGCGGGGTCTGAGTTTCCTCAGGGAGCTTGGGCGGCGCAGGGATTAGTATCGTACAAACAGTCATTGGCTTAGAATTGAAGGTCCAGTTGTGAAACCGCAAAAGACACTCAACATCCGTCGTTGGCGCCGAACCAACCGGGTGCGCAAGGGGATTCGAGGCGACTCCAGCCGTCCACGGCTCTCTGTTTATCGGAGCAACAGTCACCTCTATTGTCAGGTCATCGACGACGAGTCCGGGCGTACACTGGCTGCGGCCAGCACCCGTGACAAGGAGTTGCGTGACCAAGTTTCCAAGACTGGAAATTGCGATGCGGCAAAGGTCATTGGCGAGGCGATTGCCAAGCGTGCTCAAGCGGCTGGGATCACCCAGGTCAAGTTTGACCGCGGAAGTTACAAGTATCATGGTCGGGTAGCCCAATTGGCTGAGGCTGCCCGGTCCGCCGGTTTGTCCTTCTAAATCGAAGGGCAGCGTCCTCGGCCAGTGCGACTGCGAGTCAGTCGGGTGGCGAGGCGGTGTGTGTCGGAAGAGAGTCTCATTTCCATTTACGTCGGAAAGTGATTGAAGTGTCCAGCGAAACTGAAAGCAAAACGATTGAACGCACGGTGGCAGTGAAACGCTGCGCAACTGTGGTCAAAGGTGGTCGCCGGTTCAGCTTTGCCGCCATGGTTGTGGCCGGTGACGGTCATGGCAAGGTCGGTTGGGGCTACGGCAAGGCCAACGAAGTTCCGCCCTGCGTCGAAAAGGCTACGAAGCAGGCTCTGCGGACCGCAGTGAAGGTCTCGGTGGTCAACGACACGATTGCTCACCCGACCTCCGGCAGCTGCGGCGCGTCGAGCGTGGTCCTGATTCCTGCCGGACCTGGTACCGGTGTGATCGCTGGTTCCGCAGTTCGCGCTGTCTGCGAAGCGGCCGGCATCAAGAACATCTTGACCAAGAACTATGGCAGCACCAACCCGGTGACTGTGGTAAAGGCGACCATTAAGGCGCTGCAAAATGTCAGAACAAGGGACGACGTCGCTCGTCTGCGGGGAGTTCAGCTATGAGTTTGAATGAAGTCAACGAAGGCATCCAAGGCTATCGGGCAACAAAGCGACTCGGTCGCGGAGTTGGTTCCGGGCAGGGCAAGACTTCCGGTCGCGGGCACAAGGGTCAGTACGCGATGAGCGGATCGCCACAGAGCTTCGTGTTCCAAGGCGGTACCATGCCGCTGTACCGCCGGATTCCCAAGCGTGGTTTCAACAACAAGTTCGCCTACCAAGTAGGTGAGGTGAACGTTGGTGACCTCGACGCCGTGTTTGAAGCCGGTGAAGAAGTCAGCCCAGCCTCATTGAAGGCTAAGGATTTGGCCAAGTACCGCTATGACATCCTCAAGGTCTTGGGTCACGGTGAAATCACCAAGAAACTGACTGTCATCGCACATCGTTTTTCGGCGACCGCTCGCGAGAAAATTGAAAAGGCCGGCGGTCAAATCGTTGAACTGTCAATGCCAGCACCAGTGGTAAAGCAGAAGCCGGACAAGAAGGCAAAGGCCAAGAAGAAGTAAGCTCTCTCCGGGACTAACACAATGCCTCGACGGCCCATCCGCAGTCTGTTGATTGCAGTGTTGGGCCTGCTTGGTTTTTGGACTTGATTAACTCGGCCGTTTGGCTTGCAATAGCGGTGGCCATTAGGATTTGGCTTGACGACCGAAAACCGGTTATTGGAGTTGATTGGGCCCTTCACCACTTTTCAAGGGTGGCTGGTGGGCCGAAGATGAGTGGAAGACAAGAGGAAAGTCGGTACCTCGCCGAGGGCTTTTGGCTCGATGCGAAACTGGCGAAGACTGGCGTGAGGATTTAAGGCGATGCTCGAAAAATTACGAGTGGTTTTCACGATTCCGGAATTGCGGCGGAAGATTTTGCTGACGCTGTTCCTGTTGGCCGTTTATCGTGTCGGCTGGCAGATTCCGCTGCCAGTAATCGACCACGCTCAGGTCTCCGAATTCGCCAAGAACACGAACAACACGATGGGCGCCTTTTTTCAAAAGGTTTCCACGTTCAGTGCCAGCCAGCTCAACCAAGTCACGATTTTCGGCTTGGGGATCATGCCTTACATTTCGGCTTCGATCATTCTGCAGTTGCTTGCAACCGTTTATCCGCCGCTCGAAGCCTTGCGCAAGGAAGGCGAGGCGGGGCGAAAGAAGATTAACGAGTACACCCGCTACCTCACGTTGATTCTCTGCCTCGTTCAATCGGCTGGTTTCCTCTGGTTTGTCGTGATGGCCAAGGGCGAGGACGGGCTCAACATGACCGCAGCCCAATTTGAGAATGCTGATGGCAACTTGAGACTCGGTTGGCAATTAGCCTCGATCTTGATCATGACGACCGGCAGTATCTTTTTGATGTGGCTGGGTGAACAGATCGATGAGTTCGGGATCGGAAATGGAATCAGCTTGTTGATCATGGCGGGGATCGTCGCTGCGATGCCCGGTGCGTTGTTCAACTTGTTTGCGAACTTCCGTCCAGAGCTGACTGGTTTCGATTCTTCGAATGTCGGTCTGGAGAAGCTGCTCGTTATTATCGCGTTGTTTGTGGCGGTGGTTGTCGGTGTGGTCTTTATCACCCAAGCCCAACGTCGGATTCCGACGCAGAGTGCGAAGCACGTTCGGGGTCGCCGAGTTTACGGAGGCACTCGGCAGTACATGCCGCTGCGAATCAACCAAGCGGGCGTTATGCCGATCATTTTTGCAAGCAGCTTATTGCTGATTCCTCCGTTTGTCGCCCAGTGGCTGGGCCAATTGATTGGGGATAACGCTTTTGGCAATTTCTTCAGCAACATCGTCTCGCCGTTGCAAAACCAGAGTTCGGTTCTGTTTAACGTCCTGTACATCTTGTTGATTTACTTCTTCTGCTACTTCTGGACAGCGATTACTTTTAATCCCCAGGAGATTTCGCAGAATTTGAAGGAAAGCGGAGCCTTCATTCCGGGTTATCGTCCGGGACGTCGAACGGCTGATTATCTTGAAAGTGTGATTGAAAGAATCACGTTCGTGGGTGCGGGCTTCTTGGCTCTCGTGGCGGTTGTGCCAACGCTGGTACAAAGCTTCCTCGGAGTGAACCCGCTGATCGCGAACTTCTATGGTGGTACGGGGCTGTTGATCGCTGTGAGCGTGGCGTTCGACCTTGTTCAAAAGATTGACAGCCATTTAGTGATGCGGAATTACAAGGGGTTGCTGGAATAGTCTCGAATGTTCAATCGCCCCCCTGCCCTCTCTTTTGGGGGGCTGGGTGGTAGAGCATACTTAGCTGTCGCGGATGCACCGTGCTGTCGCGGTTGCACCCTGATTTTCAGCTTCGAGAAACGGCCGAGGTCGCCTGAGGAACAAGCAATGTTGCTCGTATTCATCGGACCACCTGGCGCAGGAAAAGGGACGCAATCCAAGCGGCTCTGTCAGCGATACGAGATCATCCACCTTTCTACGGGCGACATTCTTCGCAAAGCAAAAGCGGCGGGCACTGAATTGGGCCGGATTGTCGGTCCGATTATGGATTCGGGGGGGTTGGTCAACGACGAGTTGATGGTCAAAGTTGTGGAGGAAGCCATCGGCCGCACTGAATGCCGGAATGGATTTTTGCTGGATGGTTTTCCTCGCTCAATTCCTCAGGCCGAAGCGCTGGACGACATGCTGGCAAATCGCCGTCAACGGCTTACTGCGGTGATCGAATTGCGAGTTCCGCGAGCGGAGTTGGAGCGGCGCCTAGTCAATCGCTTCTATGAATTGACTGACCCGCGCCCCGAAGATCGCCCTGAAGCGATCGGTCATCGGCTGGATCTTTACGAGCGGATCACGGCTCCGCTTTTGGAGTATTACACCGACAAGCGACTGCTATTGAGCGTCGACGGAGTTGGCTCGACGGACGAAGTCTTTAGCCGAATTACGGGCGGTTTGCCCTCGGTCCATCGATAGCTCTTCAAAGTTTCCGTTCCGATGGGTTTTTCCGGAACTCGGACCGTTTGGCCGATCTGGCTTGCTCGGCTGTGATCTCAAGTCGAGGGTTTTTGCAG
>JBJTQD010000561.1:0-4624 GCA_046075445.1 Planctomycetota bacterium | reverse complement strand
CAAAGTCAGGCGATATTTAGCTGCTGACCTCCTCATCCCCCGGCCGCCTCTCCCCCAAGGGGGCGAGGGGGAGAAAGAGTTTTTTGCGAGTGAGAGACTGCGAGTGAGAGACTGCGAGTGAGTGACTGCGAGTGAGTGACTGCGAGTGAGAAAGCAGGCGAAAGGAAAATTACTTGCGCGGCAGTAGTTCCAGAATCACCTGGGACATTGCTTGAATACCAGTTGGCAGGGCTCGCTCGACATCGGGAGCGAAGCCTGCGGTGTGCAGCGACGGCGGCGCGATTTGTTGGTCGCGGTAGTACTCCAGCTTTCGCGGTTCAACGACGCCGAGTTCAAACATTACAGAGGGAATTCCTTGACGGCCGAATTGGCTGAAGTCTTCCCCGATCATCGCCGGCTCGATCGTCGCGACTTGTTTCTCTCCGAGCGTCCTTTCGAGAATTCCCCGAACTTTGCCGGTCAGTTCCGGATCGTTGAAAAGGGACGGCGTTCCCTCTGAAATTTTGATCTGCGGATCAGGTGCCCCCGAACTAGCAGCCGCCGCGTTCGCTTTGCGCCGGATCGCTTCTAGGGTCTTCTGTCGAACGGCGTCGCTAAAACTCCTTACGGTGATCTGTAAGCGGCAGGTATCTGGGATGATGTTGTGCTTTGTGCCAGCGTGAATCGAACCAACGGTGACGACTACGGGGTCGATCGGCTTAATCTCGCGCGAGTCGATTGTCTGCAGGTCTAAAACCAGTCGAGCCGCGATCACGATTGGGTCGATTGTGTTTTGGGGAATCGCTCCGTGCCCCCCTTTGCCGGTAATTTCAATATCGATGCTGTCGACATTGGCCATGGTGTAGCCCGAGAGAATGCCGACTTGTTGGCTGGAAAGATTAGGACTGACGTGGATCGCGAGCGCATAGTCGGGCTTACCGAACCGTTCGAGCAAGCGATCGTCGAGCATCGCTTTGGCTCCGGCGCCTCGTTCTTCGGCGGGTTGTCCAATGAAGAGAATCGTTCCTTGCCAATGCTCTTTGTTGGCCCCAAGGAATCCGGCAACGCCCAGCAGGTTCGTCATATGAACGTCGTGTCCACAGGCATGCATCACGCCTACTGTGCTACCGTCTTGTTCAGTCATTGTTTTAATTGAGGCATAGGGCAGCCCAGTCTGCTCGGTAACGGGGAGAGCATCCAGGTCGGTCCGAACGAGAACCTTGGGGCCGTCGCCATTTTTCATGACGCCAACAACGCCGAACCCACCGAGATTTTCCGTGACTTCACATCCTGCTTCGCGCAGTCGCGCGGCAAAGTAGGTCGCTGTCTCTTTCTCCTGAAAACTCAGTTCCGGATTCTTATGAAGATGAACGTAAATCTCCAGCAATCGATTGAGTTCGGATTTGGACCACGCCTGGGCATCTTGTGCGACGAGGGGGGTGTTGAAAGTCAGCAGCAAACCGCAACCGAGTGAGGCGCAGAGAATCGATTTAAGAAAACTTGGAATCGCGTGGAATGACGAAAGGGGCATGAGCATTAACCCATATCGGAAAGGAAGACTGAAACGAAACTCAAAGCTGTGGAACGCATTGAGTGGTCATCAAGGCAAACATACTCACAAGTTTTAGTCCAAATTCATCGGGAGGATGTCTTGAGGAAATCGTCCTTTGAGATCGGCTTGGCGAAACCAATCCATGATGGCTGCGGGAACTTCGGGGGGCGGGACCGAAAATGCGGCTTGGAATTCCTTGAGCCTCGCGGGATGCTGGGTCATGATACGCAGGTTGCGAATCGCGGCGCGGGTGAGGCACTCGTCGATTGGCACGTCGGCCATCAATCGCAAGTATTTTTCGTTTGTTCCGATTGCGACTTTGCCAACATTCAGCACGCGGTCACCAGGAACGATTTCACGCCAAGTAAAGTGCGGAAGTTGCTGAGCGGTTTTAGCAGCCTGAATGATTCGCTCGGGTGTGAGCGACTCCAGCTTTTCAAAGCTCGCCATGACAAAGTAGGTTTTTTGGAATTCGCTGATCAGATAGTCGGTCGTCGCGAGCCGCAGCAAATCGGCATCACGCGCCGGATCGATCAGGACTCGGTTCGATTCGGTTGAGTCGATACTGTATATCGTCTCTCCTGGCGATGAGAGGATGCCAGCGCCGAAATCGCGGACTTCGCCATCCTGCATGACGAGTCCAAATTCGACGGTGAACCAATAGATCCGCCCGGCATACAGTAATAGCTCGTCCGCCCAGTGTTCGATCGTCTGGACTTGTTCGGGAGTTTTGGCGAGTTTGATTCGCTCGTCGCGCTCGGCGTAGATCAAATCTCGAGCCAGCCCGTGGTTTCGCATGACATGGGCGACCGCTGGGATGGTGAAGGTCGCCACGTGTCCGGCGACGTCGTGGCCGATGTCGGGCTCTTGCAAGTAATCTTGCTCGAGTGGCCGCATGAAAGTAGTGACTGGGAAGAATCGTCGGCTGTGGCAAGTGAAGAACAATTCGGCCGGGATAATCATGTTGACGGTCGAGAGTTGCCATCCAGTCTGCTGATAAATCCGCGCATTCAACAGGTAGTAATCAGGGATAATGCTGCCGCCGATTTGGAATGTCTTTTCGCCCTCGAGATATTCACGGCAAGCGTACCGCAGTTTGGTCTTTTGCTGGTCGGAAACCAGGCACGCCCAGCTGAGATGTTCTTCGACCGAGTATCGCTCGTAGTGTTGGAAGTTAGCGTACTCGCCGAGGTCGACGGTTTGCTCAGAAAGCGATCCCACGCCGAAGGGTTGTCCCGAGGCGGCTAAATCGTAGTAGCATCGCGCGATGGGCTCAGGAATTGGGTACGGTACGTTTCGGTCTGCCAGCACAGTCTGGAGTTGCTGCAAACGAGAGTCGAGCGGGGCGGGCTGACAATCCTTCAAGTCGATTCCCTGCCGTTCAGCGATCCGCTCCAGGTGCTTCTCTCCCAGCGACATGGCGATTGGCTCCGTATTAGCAATGAGGTGGGACGAAACGAGTATGCAGGAATTGGCATTCCTTCAGCATTATGCCAAGTTCCTGCTCACGCGTGCCAGTCTCCGACCAGGGACTACCCTGACTTTGGACTCTGCAACGGGGAATCGAGCCCTGAATCCGCTCTGGTATCGCGGAGCAAATCCAATTTCGCCCGTTTAGGCAAGGTCGCGGTCTTCGAAGAGGACCAAGGCGAGGAGCAGAGCAAGCGAACCGTAGAGCAGGGTATAGATGAACGACCAGCCCAAGTACAAGAGCGGCACCGCCTTGTCAGTGTTGATCGCCGTTTGAGCGTCAAAGTGGTCTAGGACCGGGAAAATAATGGCGATCAACTGCCCGAAAAACACAACCGGGGCGAAAGCCTCAACCAGTTGATTCGACTGAACCAATTGAGGAGTGAGGTGACCGAGGATGTAGATTGCAAAGCAGATCATCAGGTTAGCGAGGATGCCGAAGCGGGTCGAAATCGCAACGCTGATAGCCACGAAGACAACGACTTCGAGGAAAGCGAGCAGCATGACTGGCATGATGCTCGTGACCGCAGCAAAGCAATTGGTCCAGTCAATGTCTGGCAGAGTCGATTCTTTGGCGTCGTAGAGTGGCTTGTAAGCGACCCAGAAGAGGAACCAGAATCCCAGCAACACAAAGAGCCAAGTCATCGCGGCGGAAATTCCGAAGAACTTCCCTAAAATGAATTGGCGACGGCCGACCGGTTTGCTTAACACTGTCAAAGCGGTCCGGCCTTCGATTTCCTCGGCGACAGACTTACTGGCTGCCCAGATGGCGGCGAAAATCGCCAAGACTCGGATCAGGGTCATGCCCGAATCTTTGTACATCTTGATGTCTTCGCCGAACGTGTTGTACGGGAAATAAATCGACAACAGGATGAAGCCAAGCCCGATCACCAGAACCAGGATAAATAGCGGTTGCCCGATTTCGGTCTTGAACGTTGCCAAGGCAATTGCGGAGACCTTGGGCGAAAGGGCCGAGAGGCACATGAAGGCGATAAAGAAAATAGCTACACCCGCAGCAATCAACGGCACAGCATACATTTCCCGATAAACCGGCGAAACGAGCCAGGCAATCGTCACGTTTGCTGGATTGGTGCCGCGATTGAAAATATAGACCGATTCGACTTGGTCGTCTGGCAATCGGCCATCCATACGGAATCGGGTTCCGGCTTCGGCACTGGTTGACTGGACTTGGAAAATTGCGTCCGAATTCAGGTCACTGGTCATCGGCCGGAAGGCCAAGTCGATTTGTTGATTCGACTTGATCACCATGTCCCGAGTTTCTCGCCCGTTGAGCAGGATCGGCAACTGTTCGCCTGGGCTGCCCGGTGCTGATGGAGCGACTTCGTAGGTGCGTTCTTGCCAATTTACCGTTGGAATTCGTGCCAACGAATTGAGCAAACCCTTTGGGTCTTCAACGATTTGAAACAGACCGACGTTCGAGAAAATATTCAGTAACAAACCGAGGGCCGTAAAGCCGAGCATGCCCAAGCAAAAAATACTGAGGTATCGGAGCAGGCCTTCGCTGAGTAGCTCTCGCATCTCGTCGATGCGAGTTCGGGCGCCAAGAACCCAAATTGCGAATCCAACTAAAGCCGCAAAGGCGGCAAGAAAAATCATCTCGAC
>JBJTQD010000560.1:0-9616 GCA_046075445.1 Planctomycetota bacterium | reverse complement strand
GGGTCGAAGTCCGCTCCCGGCATCTCGCTCAATCCGAGCCGAGCCAACTCCTGCTCCAAGGCCCGCTCTGCTTGCTCAACCGCCAAGCGATAATCGACGTCTTCCAACTCGGCGAGAACCGACTCCGAGGGAACACGATCCCCCAAATCGAAACGAAGCTGCGCCACACGGCCTTCGATCTTCGGAGAGATCGTCACCTGCTCGAACCCGTAGAGCGTTCCGACAACCGGAATGGTTCGCTCAACTTTTCGCGTGCTCACCGAGACAACCGTCACGCTGACCGGCTGCGCGGCGGCAGACGCTGCCTTTTCCTGAGGTGTTGCCTCTGGTGTCTTTTTTCCAGATTCGCAGCCGAGCACGTTCGCGAGCAGAAGAACTACCAAAAACCTAAGCAGATGTGAATTCACAGGTGGCTTTCTCGTCCAACAAAGATGAAACAATACGGAGAACAACTCGGGAATCAGCCTGGGGCTTGATGATCGGCAGGTGGTCGGTCTTCTTGACTAGGCGCAGTAGCCGGTGCGACCAAAATCCCTTTCATGATGACCTGCATGATCGGTTCGGATTGGCTGGCGAGGGATTCCTTGCGACCGCTGATCTGTTTGGTGAATAGCGTCCCGTAAAGGAGATCCGAGATGACCTCCAGAAGCGAGTCGACCGGCAAGTCGCGGACCAATCCGTCCCGGATCAGCTCGACCAGCAGCTGACGCCAAGCTCCGATGTTTGCATCGCGATGAGCGAAGTAGGTCGCCTGCTGGCGGTGACGGAAGTGAGCTCGCTCTTGAATAAACAGCTCGATGATCTCGGGATGCTGATCGAAGTAGGCTAGGTAGGCTTCGATGGCTGATGCGATTCGCGTCAAAGGATCCGAGGCCTTTGCTGCTGCCGAATCGACCGTTGTCGTAAGTCGCCGCATTCCCAGATCGACGGTCGCGAGAAAGAGTTCCTCCTTGCTGGGAAAGTAGCGATAGACAGTTCCCTTGCCGACGCCAGCCAGCGCGGCGATCTCCTGGACGTCAGTCGCGGCAAAGCCAACCCGAGCGAATACGTTAGTCGCCGCCTCGAGGATCTCGCTGCGACGTTGCTCCTGACGTCGAGCATCGGGCGGACGCCCAGCGCTGCGGGCGACTTGATTGCTTGAACTTGCGACTGAATCGCGACTTCCCAAGACCGATTCGGCTTGCTCCGATGCTGCAGGGCGAACCTCCGTCGACTCTCCGTTCATCGGCTTTTTCCCGAAACCAGAAATAACATGACGGACCAGTCCGTCCGGTATTTAAATATGGTTCAGGATTGGGGCTTGGTCAAGAAAACGGGCGGTAAACGAATCCCAAAGCGATCGGCAACCAGATTCATAGCCCGGCCGCCTTAAAAAATCAGCTATACCCTCTTCGTCAGCCGGGTCTTCGCGCCAGCCCCCGGTTCGATAGCGAAATCGCGTGCAGGGTGAGTCGCAACTGCGCGCTGCGCGAGACAGAGCAAACGAGCAGTCGCAAAACCCGGAGAGCATAGAATCCTCGGTCCCGCGCACCAACCCAGCACGGCTCTTCTGGCCAACGGCCTTAAAGCCTTCAGCCCGGGGTAGAGCGGCCGAAAAATGCGCAGCGTTTCGGCCGCGCCACCCCGGGTTGACGGACGCGGTAATTCGAAAAGGTCGAACCGCACGTCGCCCCCCAAAGAGACGTGGGGATAAAAAGAAATTCACTGGGGGGCACGGGTGGTTCGACGCCGAACCCTGATTGCCGGAGGAATCAAAAAAAGGCGCCCTCGCTCGCAGCAATTTCTTCAGCTTCAGCGTCGAACCGTCCGAGCCGCAGGGCGGCATCGGCCGGCTCGACCTTGCTGGTGGTGTTTGTTTCCGGTTCGTAGGGTTGCGCTCGCAGAGCCGAGCTGACCCTACGCTAAGATATCGCGCCCTGTTGGGGCGAAGAGCCGTGTACCAATGGTGAAGAAATCATTAGGGTGCTTTTAAAGACAAAGCCATTCGGCAGCACAGAGCGTCTGCGTTTGAATCATAACATCACCCGCGATCCAGACCGCCTCATCTGTTATCCCTCCGGGATAAAGTCAATCACGCACCCAGAGCCAGTTCCCACTCTCGAACTAGTTTGAGACCGGCGGCTGTACTTCTTCTTCGTAGGGCAGTTCCGGGACACTCCAGTCCCAACCGCCGCCAAGGGCGCGATAGAGCTCAACGACCGCGCGAGCCGAGTTGCCGCGGGCGACGGCGAGTAACTCTTGCTGATTGAGCAGCAGTTGCTGGACAGTGAATAGGCGATTGAAGTCGATCTCGCCTTCAAGATATTTGATCTGCGCAACGCGCTGCGCCTCTTCCGCTTGCCGCACGCTCTCCTCGCGCGCCTTGATCTGCTCAAGGTAGTGCTGGTAGGCAACCAGAGCGTTTTCGGCTTCTTCATTTGCCCGTAGAACTGTCTGCTGGAAGTTCGCGACCAACTGTTGGAACCGCGCATCCTCTGCCAAGACGTTGCTCATCAAGCGGCCGTAATTGAGAACCGCCCAGCGAAAGCCCGGCCCAATCGCACCGCTGAATGCACTGCCGTTGAACATGTCGCTGAAGCTCTTGGCTTCCCAGCCTAAGGAGCCGGCCAGCGATATCCGCGGATAGAGGTCTGACTCAGCCACTCCGATCTGAGCCGACTGCGCGGCAACTAGTCGCTCAGCCCGCCGCACGTCGGGCCGTCGCCGCAGGAGTTCCGCCGGGATGCCAACGGCTACCGACTGGGGAGCCAGCGGAATGCCGGCGGAAGCCCCGAGGAGGTCGCTCAGCTGCTGCGGTGGGATCCCCAGTAGCACACAAAGCCGATTCTCGACCTGGCGTCGCTGAATTTCGATCGCCTCAATGACACCGCGTGTGTTGTAAAGATTTGCTTTGGCCTGAGGCGTATCAAGTTCGCTGTTCTGGGCCCGCGCATCGAGCCTGGCCTGAGCAACCCGCGCACTCTCTTCCTGCAATTTCAAATTCGTACGGGCGACATCCAGTCGCTGTTCGACTGTCCGCAATTCAATGTAAGTCGTTGCGACTTCAGAGAAGAGCAACAGAATCGCATCGTTGAATTGATCGAAGGTACTTTCGAGTCTTGCGTCAGCAGACTCAATTGCCCGGCGATAACGTCCCCAGAAATCGAGTTCCCAAGAAAGTGCCCCGCCAATCCTCCAGTTGCTGAACTCGGTTCGCGCAAGATTGGCAAAGGGCGAAGAGGGATCAATTGGCGGAAACAAAGCTGTCTCCGTGCTACGATGCGTCCGCACATAATCTCCCTGCACTTGCTGCATCTGGGGGTAAAGACTGCCGGCGACCACATCGCGCCGAGCACGAGCCTCTTCGATCCGCCAGCCAGCCTCTCGCAGCGTCAAATTCTGGCTGTACGCCAACTCAACCAGTTGATTCATCACCGGATCGCCAAAGTTCTCCCACCAGCGGGCGTCCGGAGAGCGGCTACGGTCCAGTCGGGGATTCGTTGAGTCAATCCAGTCGTCAGCAACCGAAGCAGGTGGAGTCACATACTCCGGACCCACCTTCCAATCATGCTGAGCAATTTCCCGCAGCGTTCTCCCCGCACAGCCCCCAAGCAGCAGCAAGCTTGCCGCTAGAAGAATGAGCTGAACTCGTGGCAAGGGAATCGACATCGGAATGGTTCGGCCTGAAATTTGGGACACTTGGTCACGTGTTGATCGGCGAGGTACGAACGAACCCGCCGAAAAACGACCTTCAGTCTCAAGAAATTCGATTGCCGTATTCACGGGCGATTCAACTCGCCCGCAAGCCAAGGGGCTAAACACCCTAAAGCCAATCGCGCAGCGAGGAGCGCTATCGCAGACTCAAACAAAGACTTCCGAGCCGGGGAGGGACCGTTACGTAGCTTATCGGACCGGCAAATCCTCTCTATTCAGTCCAAATTCCGCTAGCAGCGCCAGTTCGCATTAGCTTGATCGGAGCGAAAACGAAAAATGCCAGCAACAAGCCATGGGGCTGGTTGCTGGCGATCAGTTTTCCAACATGGATTCCAACTTCAGAGAATCAGCGACGGCCGAATGCAATCCCGGCGAGGGCTACTTGAGAATCGGCCCCGCCCATATCGGTGAACGTCAAGTTCAATTGGCCATCCGTGACATTAACCGTGTAGACCCGGGTAATAAACTCATTTACCGCCGTGTTAACGACCGGCTTGTTAGACCCTTCGATCGTCGTTCGCATCTGGTCGTGCGCTTTGATCGAATCACCGAAGGTCAAACGAACGATGTAGGAACCATTGGGCACGTTGAATGCGAAAGACGAGTTGGTAGTCAGAGCAATGTCTCGCAATCCAGAGGTACCGAGACCGCGGTCGACAATTTGTACATTGCCTACCCCCGCATTCCAGCCGATTCCCTTGGCTGTCGTGAATGGCAAGGCACCCACAGCAACAGTCCCCGTTTTGACCGGTGAGATTTCTGTCCCGAAATCAATCTCCTTATTCAAAGACCAAGCATCATCATCGGAAATCACAACATCAGCCAACCCACCCACGAGGTAGCCGCGTTGGGGATTGCTGAGCAACAGCCCAAACGTCTCATCCAGTTCGACAAGCCGATCGGTATTGATCGTCACTGAAACTGTCTTCGATGTTTGCCCCGGCGTGAAATCAAGCCGTCCTGAAACCGGAGTGAAGTCATTTCCCGGAGTCGCTGGAGTCGAGTACCCATTGGTCGTCGTCGCGTAGTCAATGCTGACGGTCTGGTCGCTGGCCGCAGATAGGCTGACCGTGAAATTCACAGTCTTCGATCCGGTGGTGCCTTCAACAACTGACGTTGGCGCGGTGACCGCGATGTCTGGGAAAAAGTCGTTGTCGAGATTGATCAGGCTGATATCGGCCGGATTCATTCCACTGAAACCGGAGTCAGTCGAACTGATGACTCCCAATAGAATACTGTACGCGATATCGCCGTCATCCAGTTGGTCATCCACACCCGTAATCGTCACGGTCTGCGCCACGCTCCAATTGGTCGGCGTGAAGGTCAGGCTGGAGACATTAACCGTTCCCTCGGTCGTGTCGCTGGAAGAAACTGGAATCACAACGTTGGCTGTAGGTGGTGTATTCAGCTTTACCGTAAAGCTGACAGCCCCCGCAGCTTCAGTTGTTTTGTTGTTCGGGCTTGGCGCAGTGACAACGGTCTCTGGCAAAAGATAGTTGATCACCCTCAACATCACGGAGTTTTGGTTATTAGGATTCGCAGCCGTCGTGCTAATCGCCTCGAAGGGGACGGTCGTGAAGACCATTCCAAAGCCTCCCGCAGCCAAGTTCCCGCGGAAGCTAACTGCCGAGAATGGTGATGCGGCCGAGCCGACACCGTGGTTGAGCAATCCAGTGGCACCCGCGGCCGGGGTCAGGGCATCGGCATAGATCGACGGGAAGTCGGAGGGAGCCGTCATGACAAGACTGAGGTCACTACTAATCGGATTGCCGCTGACGCCTGTCGCGGTGTGATTCCCATTCTGCACGTCATCCGTGAAGCTGGCCACTTTGAGATAGTTTTGGCGGAACGAAGTGCTGACGCCCGTGTAGAGAACGTCCTGGCCAGAAATGAATATTCTGCCACCCGCATCGAGGTAGTTGGCGATTGCAGCCTGTTCACCAGATGCCAAACCGGCTCCATTGCCTTGGAAGGCGTATCCGGCATTCCAGATGACGAGCCGATAATTGCCCATCACGGCCGAGGAAGGGGTTTGGCCGACAGCCTGCACATTCCAAGTGTCGAAGCTGCGCCCGTTTGCCTGCAAAGCATTCACAAAGAACCGCTCGTAAGTTTCTCCGAAGTCATCGTCAACAAACAGGATTGCCGGCGTATCTGTCGTCGTGAAACTTTGAACCGCGGCCGTAGTCACATTCCCGGCCGCATCGCGCGAACGGACGCGGAAATAGTACGTCGTCAGCTTGGCCAACCCACTCAGGCCAGCTTGGTGGGTGAGAGTCAAATTAGCATCGTTGAAGGTCAGATTGAGATTATTCTGGTCTGTCCCGTAGATAACTTCCGTCGATGCCGCTTCGTTCGTGGTCCAAGTGATCACTGCGGTGGTGCTTGCTGGCTGAACGCTAATCCCACTGATCTGCGGCGGCGTTTGGTCATTATTCAGATTCAAGGCAGCGTAGATGTTCAGCCGGCCGCCCGTCACGGTCTTGCCACTGAGCGAGGCAGTTGGGGTTGTGCTTCCCAAAATGGCTTGCCGAATCGACTGGGCGGTGACCGTTCCCGACTGGGCTGAGGCATAAAGAGCGACAGCTCCTGTGACGTGTGGAGTCGCCATCGAGGTTCCGTCGTACGTAGCGTAGGTATTGCTGGGAACAGTCGAGACAATTCCGGACCCAGGCGCACCCAAATCAACCGTCGTCGAACCGTAATTCGAGAAACTCGACAGTCCACCGGCACTGGTGATTGAGGCAACTGCGATCACACCATCGTAGGAAGCCGCCGCTTGGGTGGAGGTACCGATGCTGGTGTCATAATTCGCCGGGTAGAAGCCACCGCTGTTGTTGTTGGCGGCACTATTTCCAGCAGCGGCCACGAACAAAATGTTTTGGTTGGCATGGCGAATAATCGCGTCATGCAGGGCTTGGGAATAACCTCCGCCACCCCACGAATTATTGCTGGCGACGATGTTAATCCCGTGTCGAGTCTTCAAGTCTGTCAAATAGTCTACCGCTTTAACTGCATTGGCCACAGTTCCACCGTTGGCTCCAAGGAACTTGGCGGAAATCATTTTGACTGTCCAGTTCATTCCCGCGAGGCCAGCTCCGTTCCCGCCTTTAGCCCCAATCGTGCCTGCTACGTGTGTTCCATGGTCGTCGGCAGTTGAGTCGTAAACCGAGGCATCGTTGTTGGCAAAATCCCAGCCATTGATGTCGTCGATGTAGCCGTTTCCATCGTTGTCGATGCCGTCCCCCGGAGTCTCGTAGGGATTTACCCAAACATTCGGGTTTAATTCCGGATGCGTGATTTGAATTCCCTCATCGATGACTCCAACGTAGACGCTCGACGATCCCGTGATGTTGGAAGCCCAAACTTTTTCAGCTTGCGTTCCAAACTGATTAGTCGTCCCGCTCGGACCGGTCGCTGGGGAGTCATCACTGTAAACTCCCCAAAGACTTCCGTTGGTGTAATAGGTATCGTTGCTGACCGCCGCAGTCTGGTAGATGTAATTGGGCTCAACGAAAACCACTGCTTTGCTGCGACCGAGCTTTGCGATTGCAGCAGACACATCCAGGCCCTGACCCAGCCCGAGTCGTTCCAACCTTCCCGCTCCAGACTCTTGCATCGTGGTCGTCTGGATCACTTCGCGGGTTTGTCCACCAACCGCTACCCGAGCCTGCTCCATTTGGAAGGGCGTGGCGTTCGGTGCGAATTGAACGAGCACCTCATCCGCGACATAGTTCCGTCCAGTCAGGTCAGCCAAGTCGGCGGCAAGCAGACACCGCGGCTCGAGACGCTCGATTGAGAGTTGAGCAGCCGTTCGGCTCTTCGCCCCTACCAGAGAACGTTTTCGAAGACCCCCACTCATTTCCTTGGCTCCAGATGAAATCACTCGCTGGATAGAAAGAGCAAACCTTAGCGGGCTGCTCAAAGAGAAAGACTAACTAGTACCTTAATTAAACCAAACTGATTTGGCGATTCCCCAAATAGAGGAGTTTGTTGCAGCAACCGATCGCGATATCAAAAGGGCCCGAGACAAGTCTGCCTCGGGCCCAAATTTCAACATCCATTACGATCGGCCCTGAGCAAACTCAGGCGATGTTTAATTCCACATCGAGAAGGCTGTGTCGAGTTGGGTCAGAGGACCAACAAACACCTCACTCCCCGCGCCCTTTGCTCCAAAAGCTCCTGAGATGGAATCCTCCCAGTCAAACTCATCCGCTGCGAATTGCTCTAGAGCAATCACTTGCTGCAACTCGCCTCCGCCAGGAATGCGGGGAGCCGTTCGCGTTTGGGGCTGAGGGCCAACGAACGGCTCGATTGCTGCCGCCGCTGCTGGTTCGAGAACCTCTCCCGTGAAACCAGCTGGAGGCGGGTCCGCAATTCCCTGCGGATTGGTGTTACCGGCAGCCAAAGCAAACGAACTGGTCAGCGTCGGTGAAGTCAGATTCCGCGCGTTCGCATAGCGATAAACTCGGTCTGTGCCGCTGTCGACAACCCAGATATCAAACGAACCGTTGGACGGATCAAGAGCAATCCCACTTGGCGTCGAGTTGGCGCTATTGAGCAACCAAGAGGTCGGAGCCGTCGTGCTCAAGCCATTGGTGCCCAACGTATAGCGGTAAACGCGATCGGTGGAGCCGCTGTCTACTACCCACAGACTGCGAACGGTGCCATCAGAGCCAAAAACCAAATCGGTCGGATTCGTGTTTCCCGTCCCCAGCAAGAAGCTAGTCGCGGTCTGCGTACCACTCAGTCGCGAAGCAGCGTTCGCGTAGTAGAACACGCGGTCGGCTTGCGAATCGACAATCCAAATGTTCGTTCCATCCGTCGCGATGCCTTGAACATTCGCACTCGTGGTCAGCGTGCCGGCTGTCCAAGAACCGAGCAACCCGCCACTGGTGTTGTAGACGTAGACATTGCGATTAGCGTCGACGACCCAAGCCCGATCGCCGGCCGCGGTCATCGCAATTCCGCGCGGCGTCGCATTGCCAGAACTGACAAGGTAGTTCTCGATGGCCCCGCCATTGGCATCGTATTCGTAAGTCCGATTCTGGGTCGAATCATTGACGACGTAAAATTTGGTTGGGGGAATCGGATCATTATCGAGATTGGTAAGCGCGACGTCAGCCGGATTGATGCCGCTGTAAAGCGGATCGCTCGAGGTCGACGCAGCCACGACGGCGTCGTAGGCGATGTTGCCGTCGTAGATAGCGTCATCGACGCCGGTGACCGTCACCGTTTGATCAACATTCCAGTTGGCCGGCGTAAAGAGCAAGGACGAGGCGCTAACCGTCCCCTCGGTCGTATCGCTGGAACTGATTCCAACCGTCACATTCGCCGTCGGTTCGGAATTCAAGCGAACAGTAAAGGTAATGGCCCCGCCCGCTTCTGTAGTCGTCGTCCCAGAAGGAGTGCCGCGAGTAATCCCGGCCGTATCGTTGTCTTGATTGCTTAGGGCAACATCAGCAGGGTTCAGCCCGTTGTAAGCTGTGTCAGTGGACGTGGCCGCCCCCAAAATGATTGAATAGGCGATGTTGCCATCGTCGACGTTGTCGTTGACACCTGTTACGACGACTGCTTGAGGAACGTTCCAGTTCGCTGCAGTAAAGGTGAGCGAACTGACACTTACGGTTCCTTCCGTCACGTCACTGGAGCTGACCGGAATGGTCACGTCACCCGACGGCTGAGTCGCCAGCACGACATTGAACGAGACCGCACCACCGGCTTCGGTCGTCGTCCCATTGGGGCTGGGGCTACCGACAGAAACACCCGGTCCACCGACGAGGTTCAACGCGGCATAGGCATTTAGGCGACCGCCAGTGACCGTCTTGCCGGAGAGCGATGTGGTCGGCGTCGCCGTGCTCAAAATCGCTTGACGGATGGTGTTGCCCGGAACGGGAGAGGATTGAGTTGAGGCATACAGGGC
>JBJTQD010000559.1:0-882 GCA_046075445.1 Planctomycetota bacterium | reverse complement strand
TAGCGCACACCCCAACTTAGCCATTGTGGCTCAAACCGGCCGGCGTCCCCATTTCTACGATAACACGCCAGTTTGCCGAATCCAGTTCGCGGAGCCGGTTAGCCCCGGCACCGTGCCAAACCGGGGCGAAATCGTCAACATTCCGCGCCGACCGCCCCACATCCCTGCATTCGGCGACCTTGGACACCTCCTTGAGAAAAACCGCGCGAACCGGCACAGCTTACCGCCGGGCGACGACTGTTTTGCCCGCAAGGCGAATCCGCCAAGCGCGGAGCTACGCCGCTTTACTCTTAATCCGCTGCGGTCCAGCGCCTCGAATCGAAAAGGGATTTCAGCTGAGACCGGCCAATCACTTTGTCCGCCAGCCAACAAAAAACTCCCCCTGATTTCAGGCAGGGGGAGTCGGAAAATTGCGAGTCTTAACAACGCCTCAACTTATCGTTCAATCTCCACATTGGAGCGCCCGACGGCCGCACGACTATTGTTGTCGCCAGCAAAGCGAGCCTCGATGTTTGCCGCACCCGAACCCATGTTGGCTGGTATGCTCACTACAGCTCTCGCGACTCCCTTTGCGTCGGTCGTCGCCGTGGCGACTTTACGACCGTTCATGAAGAAGTTCACTCGGCCGTTCGGTACAGAACGATTTGGCTCAATCGCGTTGACCGACGCATTCAATTGAATCTTTCCGGTAACTTGGTTGAGCGTTCCTGAGACACCAGCCGAACTGCGGCTTTTGGCGACTTCGATTGCACGGACGATCTTCGGCATCCCATTCACCGAGGCCGTCACTCCCATTTTTGTGCCGGCCGTATTGGGTACACGGTACCAAAGTCGAGCGTAGCCGGAGCGATTGCTATCGGCTGTCCCTACGACGACCCCGTC
>JBJTQD010000558.1:0-3368 GCA_046075445.1 Planctomycetota bacterium | reverse complement strand
CGAGAGCCTTCTTTCTTCTTCATTGCCAATTTATTTTCCCAGCCGATAGATCGTGTTATGAATCTTGCCACTGAAAGGTTGGCCTGACTTGCTTTTGAGGGCGTAGACGATCTCCATCCCCCAAGTTGGCCCGATCTCGGGAATCTCCAGCCTCACGGTGCATCCGTCCGCGAGCAACTCGGCCTTCGTCACGGCCCATTTTCGCTCGTTGAGATGCTCCGAACCATAATTCGCCGAGCGCTTCAGGTCCCAAGCCTTCACCGCATAGTTCTTCGGGTCGACTGCAGCCTGCGCATCGAGCGGATCGCTGAACACGATCTCAAACGCCGCTTGCTTGGCGTGCAAGGCGAGCGGCAGGTTCGCCGGCTTGCCCGTGTAACGGACGCGATAGAGTCCGCCGGGCTGCTCCTGAGTGCTGCTCCAGGCGAACATTCCACAGCAGTAAAGCTGCCCATCGATTGGACTGAATCGTCCCCGCATGATCCCGGTCGGGAATTGCGGCAGCGGCATCTCGCACATCCCGCCCTGCACTTGGCCATCTACTCGCTCATGCGGCGCAATAAAGATCTTGCCGTAACCGTAAGAGAGATTCAGCAGCGACCCCGAGAGCGAACCCCAGCGCGGACTCTCAACCCAAAGCAATTCTCCCGGCGAGCGATCCATCGCATTGGTGATCCAGCACATCGGCGGATCCATCGCCGCGTCGGATGAATCGGTGACCGAGTGATAACCAAACATGTTGCCATAGAAGCCGCCCGGCTTGACCCAATTGATCCGATTCTTCGGATTCCAGTGGCCCTCCTGATCGGTCACGACAAACGATCCATCCGGATTCAAACAGACACCATTCGCTGCCCGGAAACCGTTGGCAATGATCTCGGTGCGCTGGCCATCAGCAGAAACTTTCAGCAGCGTCCCGTGATGCGGAACGACTGCCGGCAACGCATGTCGAGCCGACTTGGCATAGTAGAAGTTCCCCTCTGCATCGGTCTGCAAGCCCATCGCGAACTCGTGAAAATGTTCGGTCACCTGATGGTCGCTGTTGAAGCACTCATACCAGTCCATCTCGCCGTCGTCGTTGAGATCGTGCAAAGCCACCAGTTGGTCGCGGCAAGTGACATAGATCACGCCGTCGCGAAATTTCAGCCCCAGCGGCTGGAACAGTCCCGCCGCAATCCGCCGCCAAGTCAGCTTGGCTCCCGACTCGGTTTGGCTAATCCCACGCACCATCCAGACGCCGCCATCCCAATCGCAAACAGCCAGAGCATCCGAGTCCGTGGGATGAAAATCGAGTCCCGTCAATCGCATTCGCGAGTTACCGACATTCTTCTCAGGGTGCTGCAGCACATCGACGAGGAAAGCCCCCTCGCCGCTGCCAACCTTAAGTTCCGACTGTTCAATCGTCGGCCAATTGGCTGGCCCGCCCTGGGTTAGCGGTGACAGGTCTGCAGGCAGTGGCGGATCCTTCGCCGTTTCGGCTGCGACGTCTTCGGCATCCGCGCCCAGCGAAAGCGAGGTCATTGCCAGACTGAGCCGCAGCGGCTGGTCACCGGCTGGGATCCTCAGCCGCAAATTCCCTTCGGCATCGGTGCTCCACTGTTCGGCTACTACCTCGCCTGCATTGCTGAAGGCAGCCACAAACAGCCCCTGCGGAGCGGCGGCCGATCCAACGCCACGACTTAGCCGCTCGGCCTGCCCCAGCGCCGCGCTAGAGGGCTCAGCCGCGATCGCTTTACCTGAGAACTTGCTCCAAGTTGCCAGCGGACGCTGTTCGCCGCGCTGCTGGACCGCACTCGCCTCGTCAGCCGTCAGCGCGCGGTCGAAAATCCGCACCGCCTCCAGCTCGCCGTCGAAATAACTTCTGTCGGGAAAATTGTCGTTGGTCGCCCCGATCCGAATGACCGAATCGCGCAGCGGTTGCTTGACGCTCAGTTCACCCTCTCCCGCCGGCCGACCGTCGACGTAGAACCGGACTCGCTTATCCGCCGCCGTCCAAGTCAGTGCCACTTCATGCCACGCGCCGTCATTCACTTGACGATTTGCCTGCACCGCGCCGACCCACCCGACGTCGAGCGTCGGACGACCATCGCGGAGGAACAGCGACTGCCCCATTGGAACCCACTGCTCCTGATCGCGCGTCTTGCAAAGGATCGTTCCATCGGACTTGGTCTTTACTCCAGCGGAGATCGAGAAGTCCCGGTCCGATGTATTCCAGCGATCAGCCTCACTCACTTGAAAGAACGTCGCGCCGTCAAACTGGACCGATACATTGCCGGCTTGTTCGGCAACCGGGCGGCGATAGAGCATCCCGCCGCGAGTCGCTTCAAACGGTCCGGCCGCGCGGGCAACTTGCAGAATGAGGTCGCGGTTGCGTGGACCGAGATTCAGCGTGCGGACGAATTGCGGTTGGTTCGCGACGTACCGCAAACTCGGCGTCTCTAAAATCTCTGTCTCGCCGACGGTGTATTTGAGAATCGATTGTCGACCAAACCGGTAAAGGCCTCTGTACTGAGCCCAACTTCGATCGATCGGCCCGTAATGGCGACCATCGCGACCAACCAATCGCTCGTCAACAAACCCGCCATCCTCTGGACGCCCCCAACCCGGTCCAACTGGGTTCTCCAAGTGCACGGTTCCCGCAACGCGTGGATGCTGGCCATGCACGCCATTGAAGTGAATTCCGTTGTAGTCAATGAACTCGCCGCTCCACGCGCCGGCAACCCGCATCGTATCGTGGTCGTACATCAACCAGTGCGTTCCCGACTCGACGCCACCCGGTCCGTCATCAAGTCGCACCACCAGTCCCTTCTGAGCGATGTTCGATCGGTCGCTCGAGACCTCGATCGTATTGAGCAAACTCGGTCCATAGTCCATTGCCGTCCAAGGCCGCGACTCAACCGGCGCCGGACCGCGTGTGTCACCCGCAGGCAGCCTCGCCAGAAAGGCCTCGTCGACCGGAAAGTACTGGCTGGGGTTCGCATCGCGAACGAGCGCCTCGCGAATGTAATGGATGACCGCATACTTCTGCTGCGGCACCATCCAGCGCTGAGGGATCATCATCCCATAGCCGTGGGTCAGCGTTTGATACATCGAATAAGGATCGCTGCCGCGTTTGAACTTGCCGCTGGGAAAACGCAACGACGTGGGCATCGAGCCTTCGCTGGCCAGGTCGCCATGACAACTGGCGCAGCGGAGGCGATAGACCTCGGCTCCCTCGCGCAGCGTTTCGCCATTCCAGCCGGCGATCAGTCCCCGGTGATCGACGTGCGACTCGTATTCGGGCAGCGGAGCGAGCGCCGCCAGCGAGGTGGTGGGGCGCAATTCCGCAGCCCGCGGCGGCCCCCCCTTAGCCAGCTCATTCAGATAGG
>JBJTQD010000557.1:0-4171 GCA_046075445.1 Planctomycetota bacterium | reverse complement strand
GGGATAGCGGTCCAGCCAGGCGGCTGTTTGCGGATGATCTTGATCGCCGGCCCAAATCGACTCGGATGCAGTTGGATTCGCCGTTTCTGCTTTTCGGTAGTCCTCAAAAAAGGCGGCCCCAGCGGCGTACTTGTCTTCGCTAAAACCGATCGTTTTGAGCACGAGCGCTCGCAGTTTCGGATCCGGCAGTTTTGCGCGAGCAGCGAGCTTTGCAAAGACCACAGCAGCGTTTTTCTCCGGCGGCAGCGGTTCGCCCAGCAGTTGATTGAGCGTCGCGCGATAATCGATGCTGCCATCCTTGCGACGGACCTCGTCGCCAAAGGGAGCGTAGGAGCGAGGAACACCAGAGGCCGTACGATAACTTCGGTCCCAGGAAATCTGGGAAGCGAGAATCAGGAGGAAGCAAAGCAGGCCGAAGAGGGCGAGCCGCACCCAAGGAGACCGAAGGAGTTTCATCTGCTAACCGTTGCGATCCGAGGTACGAGCCGATTAACTTTTTTCACCGAGTAACAAGCGGCCAAGACTAGAAGACTAAAGATTGCCTTTGATACTTGCAATACCCTGTTACGTCTCCAGTATGATAATGGAAACGGAATCCACGCTATGCCTAACTTTGCGAATCATTGCGAGCTTTTTTTTAGGTCGGTAATTGGCTTCGCTTGCCTCTGGCTATTCAGCCTCGGGGGAGTTGCGAGTGCCCAAACTCCAGACTCCAAGAGCACTGACACCGACCAACTGAAAAAGGTGGTCCAAGCGGCTTTCGTCGCGGCGCACGACGGTTACAGCGTCGACGAAGTTCTACTGAATGATGAGCTTCAAGCGGCTTTTCAATCGCGGTGTCGAGAGCGACTGCCGGACGCCGATCCGGAGCGTTGCAACTGGACTCTGCTGAATTTGCGGAAAGCGGGAGACCTCGAAGTTAAGGCGACCAAGAGCCGCGAAGTTTCGGAGGGCGACTTGGAGCCGCTGCGGCACGTCGCTGAGATTGCGGCTCGGGCTGTTCAAGACCAGCATCGTACTTCCATAGACCGCGTGATGGCCAGTCCGCAGTGGAAAGCCGATTTCGATGCGGCTGCTCAAAAGATTTCGCCGGAGGTGGATGCGTATCTGGTTCGCCGCGCGGCCTTCCAGTTGCGGAAGACTCGGCAACTGCAGCCAGAGCTAATCACGCGGCTGGCCGACTGGGGTCGCGAGGTTCGGACTTACTCGGTTGAGGAACTGCGAGCCCAGCCCGAGCTGGTGCCTGAGCAGCCCGGCATCTATCTGTTTCGGGATGCGAGCGGCTATCTCTATATCGGTGAGGCGATGGACCTCAGGAAGCGGCTTGGTCAGCATCTCGATCAATCGGATCGGCAATCGCTGGCGAACTATCTGAAAGAACTGAAGAGCGACTCGGTGACGATCGAGCTGCATACGTTTGCCCCGGATTCGCGGATCAAGGAACTGGCGGTGCGGCGGGCCTATGAATCCGAATTGATTCGCAGCCGCAGTCCGAGATTTAATATTCGACCGTGAGGTTGGCATGCGACTTCGCCTCTTCCTCAGCCGGACGAAAAAGCGAGTTAAGCCCAATCTCGCTGCCGGTGGGTGCGCCACGCGGCCAAAACATTCTGCCAAAAGTCTCGGTCGCGCGGTGGCGACCCACCCTACGGATTTACCCCCGTGGCACCGCACCTCCGTGAGAGGCCTATTTTCGTTTTTCAGGCCGTAATCGCGCTAGCAACCGGGGGGCTGGACCGAAGCCCCGGCTGATTTTGGAACGCGGCCGTCTACAATGAGGCCGACGATTCGCTCACCCAGACCGATCATAGGATCTCGCTATGCGTCCGCTCAGTAAAGTCGCTCCCGACTGGTGGGATTACACCACGTTGCCTGCGGAACTGGTCGAGGAGGCGGCTCGGCTTACGGAAAAAGATTTGCAACGACTGCAGCGGGACGGATTTCGGATCGAATTATTCGACACGCTCGAAGAGTTTTACTTGGCCGAAGCACTGGAGTACATCCATGCGTGGCAGCAAGCGAGCGAAGATTCACCGGCCGGCATCTGCGGGCCGATTGGTCCGACGGAGCAACTGCCGCTGGTCGCGCGGCTGGTCAATGAACTGGGGCTGAAGCTGCAGCATGCTCATTTTTGGGGAATGGACGAGTGGGTGCTGGATGGCAAAGAGGTTCCGGTCACCCACCCGCTGAGTTTCGAGCGAGCCGACCGGGAGCTCTGCTTCGACCGGATCGCGCCACACCTTCGAATGCCGGAGAAGAATTTGTACTTTCCCAAAGCCGACACGACGGCATACCGGCAGAGTTGGTCGAGCGGCGTGCGCTGCGTGGTGATGCAGGGAGGGCAGGGGGAAGTGAAGCACTGGGCGTTTAACGATCCGCTGCGGCGAAGTGGAGCCCATCAGGCGGCGCCACCGCCGGCGAGCGAGTACCGTCAGTTAACAACGCGCGTGGTCGAACTCCACCCGATGACGATCATCCAGAATGCAAGAACCAGTGGCGGCGGGGTCGAGTGCGGTGCCGACTCAAGCGATCACGGTTGGCCCGGTCGAGACTTGGCAAGCCGAAATGGTCAGCATTTGGCATGCGGGGAATCACGACAATCCGTTTGGGCAGCGGCTAACGGCGCTGATGATCAGCCGCGGGATCGTCGACACGGCCGTCCCAATGAGCCTGCTGGCCGAACACCCGAACGTCAAGTTCAACTATTACCGCGGCGGCCTGGGAAGCTGCGCCGCGGAAATGCACTGAAGAAGTGGGAATGCGGAATCAAGACAACTCGGCTAGAGACTTTCACCACCTCACTTTCTCTTCAAACTAACAACTGACAACAAGCAGCTAACAACCTCTTCCCTCGCTGCTCGCCACTCGCTGCTCGCCACTCCAAACCAACCACTCCCATGCCATCCATCCTCGCGATTGCTGCCCATCCCGATGACATGGAGTTCGTAATGGCAGGGACGCTGCTGCTTCTGCGCGATCGGGGGTGGGAGGTGCACTGCTTCAATCTGGCCGATGGCCGGTGCGGGTCGGACAGTCTGGGTCCGGATCGAACGGCGGAGCTACGCGCTGAAGAAGCCCAGTCTGCTGCCGCGCAGTTAGGTGCGAAGTGGTACCCGCCGATTGGTCGCGACTTGGAATTGACTTATGACACCAAGTCGCTGCGGAAAGTTGCTGCGGTTGTGCGGCAAGCGAAGCCCTCGATTGTGCTGACTCATTCGCCAGTTGATTACATGGTCGACCACGAAGTGACGGCTCAATTAGCCGTGACTGCCGCTTTCGCGCGAGGGATGCCAAACTTTATCGTCAATCCTCCAGCGGAGCCGAGTGCTGAGGAGATCGTTGTGTACCACGCCCAGCCGCATGGGAACCGCACCGCGTTTGGCGAACCGGTGCGTCCAGACCTTTTCGTCAACATCGAGACGGTGATGGAGCGGAAGCTGGCGCTGTTGGGTTTACACCGCAGTCAGCAAAAGTGGCTGCAGACAACTCAAGGGATGAGTTCTTATCAGGAGTCGATGCAGCAGATGATGCGTGAAGTCGGCGCATTGTCTCAGCGATTTCCTGTCGCCGAGGGTTGGCGAAGAAGGTATCCGTTGGGCTTTGCGGGGCTGGAGTCGGACCCACTGCGAGCCGCGTTGCGGGATGTCAGCTGCTGATTAGCGCGGTTTGGATTTTCTGAGTAGTTGAGGGGCAGACCGAACCTGATGGTGGGTGCGCACAGCGTGGAGCCTGCTTCGCAGATGCATGCGGGGCGGCGCAGTGCGACCCACCCTACGTGCTTGGTTGGAATTTTTGATGATTTGAAAAGGGGGAGCGCACCGATTGGTGGGTGCGTAAATTCGCGGCGTTATGGTCGTTGCCGCACTTGCGCTGCCAACCGCAGGCTGCGCCATGCGGGTCAGGGGAAGGCGGTCGAGTCGCCCGATGGATTGGGAGACGAAAGCTGAGAGTTGTTAAATCAGGCTTTTGAACGCGGTCCGGCTGTCGGCTCTGTTCGCCCGGTGGCCGAGCGATAAAATGCTTTCTTTTCCCTGAGCGACGTCGCCTCATTAGCGATGCGGCAAGCAAACAATTCACGAAGGTAACTAGCGAGATGTTAAGAACTCCGCTTTATGACTGGCACGTAGCCAATGGTGGACGGATGGTCGAGTTTGGTGGCTGGGAGATGCCG
>JBJTQD010000556.1:0-7612 GCA_046075445.1 Planctomycetota bacterium | reverse complement strand
CTCACTGACCGAAATGCTCCGCTGCTGAGCCGCCATGCTCTCGGCCGTGGCTCGACGACCGCTGGACGCGGTTTCCGCTTTCTCACCACTCACTGAATTTGACTCCTTTGCGAATTCAATCTCATGCCGCCGACAACCGGGTGCGGGCCGCGGTCTTCTCTTTCGACTTAATTCTCACTTGCAGACGAGGTCGTACACGGTTGCCTGACTTGGCTGACCCACCTACTGCGGTCGGATAAGTCAGCTCGCTGCTAAACCTCGCCGCCCGGCAAAATAATCCGTTAACAACCGTCCAGCACCAGCGCCTGCATAAAGCTCCTGCTTTATCTGAGTTACCAGACTCCGACGATCGTTAAATTGCCAATTCAACGCTGCTTTCCCAGAGTCCGGTTTGCGAGCCCGTTCCGAGGAGGTCTCGGTAAGCTGGCGAGATTATAGCGGCTCGCAGAAAAACGTTACAGACGGATATGCGGGTTGTAGCAAGACCTATTCCGGATTGCGCGGTCTCTCAGCGCGAATCACTGATAACGCTTTTACCAACACGCCGAAAGACTCCACTGAAAACGAATGATTCGAGGGGCACGGATGCAACTCCCTCGGTCAGTCCCGATTCGTGATGCACAAGTCTTGAGGAGATGGATCGATGAAGACGTTCACCTGTTTGATCGCCGCCGCGGTCGTGGTGGCGGGCGGCCTGATGGTATCAGCCGTCCAAGCTCAGGGCTCCGGCCCTGGCACCCTGTCTAACAACCTGTTTAACCAGTACTACACCCAAGGTGGTGCGAACCTGACCAACGCGGCGATGTACCCAGCCCCGCACCCGGTTCCCTACAAGGTAGGCAACACCTACTACACCTACCAACCTTTGATGCCGCACGAATTGATGTGGCAACACTCTCGAAACTACTACAACTACTACGCCCCGCCAAGCGCCTTCTACACCGACCCCTGCAAGGGTGGCGGTTTCGGTGGACTCAACAAGACCACTGTGGTCTGGGGCAGCACCTGCACCAACCACATGGGCCCACTCCCTTGCTCCATCGTTCCCTTGGCTAACCTCCACGGCCGCTTGCTCAACCACAGGTATTGCCTCAGCGGTCAAGGCTGCGGCAACCACGGCTTGCTCGGCGGGCATGGCTTGCACGGTCATGGCCTGCACGGACACGGCCTGCTGCACCATCACCAGGGCGACTGTGGAACGACCGGCCAAGGTCAGTGCGGCGGAGTTAACGGCGGCTGCCCAAGCTGCACCGCTGCTGCTCAACAAGCTGGTCAAGTTCAACGCTAAGGCGTTGTTTGAGACTCAGCCGCTAATTTTCAATCACAACAAAACAGATAGCTTCTAACCGAGAGAGTCCCTCACATGAAACGCACTTCACTTCATTTGGCAGTCGCAGCCGCGCTGCTGCTGTTGAGCGTGGGCACTGCCCAAGCTCAATTGCACGGCACCTGCAGTTCCTGCGGTGGCGGAACGGGTAGCTTCGGAGCCTTCTCCGATGGCAACAACGGAGCCGCCGGCGCCGCTGGCTTCAGCGGTGGCACCTACCTCGACTATTACAACCAGTCGCCAATGGGTGGCACCACCCAATTGATGTCACCGGTTTGCCTCCCGTCAGGGAAGCAATACCCACGCCCTTGGCATGCCGCTCAGTATGCCTTGCATGACCATTACAGCCCGCACCCCTACTACGCTTACAGCCAAAACGGCGTACTCGCTGGACGCACCAATGACTGGAACGTCTCGCAGATGCAACTCGGTCCTTGGCACGGTGGCTATTCGTACTGGCGCTGGCAGCAGCCCACCGCACTCGTCGTTCCCCCAACTGCCGCTTTCCAAAGCGAATACAACTGGGGCGTCGGCCAGACGCGAAGCATCCCGATTTACCATCAGTACGGCTCGGCCGGCGCTGGAACTATCCCTGCCGGTGGCAGCGGTGGCGGTTTCCCTCCGACCCCATACTGGCCAAGCTCCACCAGCCAGTTCGGGATTTACCCGGTCCGCGGTCCTTGGCACTAATCCCCCAAGGCCCGCCGCCCAATGCTTTGTGAGTAAGCGTTCAGCATCCTGACCTAACTCACAAGCAGACCTTCTTCCTCTTGATTTGGTGCAAACGCGGCGGCAGCTTCAAACCCTGTCGCCGCGTTGTTTTTTATGCTTCAAATCGCTGCATTCATCTTGAGCGCCGCATTACTGATACAGCACGTGGCCAAACTGATGACAGCTCCGAACTTCGACTCGTCGTCTCTCCTTGAACTCATCCAAGAACTACCCAGCATTTACAAAACAAATATCCGGTAATTCGTCAGTCCGCCTCAATTTTTGCCAGTGGCACGGTGGTTGCATTTGTCTTGTGACATTGAACTTTCGCCGCGTTCTTCCCCATTCAAAGGAACTTGCCATGCTGGTCCATGAACTTCTCATCAGCTCCGGTGGACTGCTGCTCTTGGTCTTCGCCATGGTCGTGATGGTGCCTCGCCATCAGTCGAACCCTTTTAACCAAGCCTATCACGAAGACTCACGCTAAGTCGGCCCCAGTTCCATCGCTCAGCCTGCTAATCGCTTACTTGCAGCGTTCATACAGCGCATCGAACTGCTGCTTCAGCTTCGAGTCACTCCAGCCAGGCGGCACGACCGAAAGATAGTCCAGCAGTTTCTTCGCCTCGCTCTTCTGGCCGCTCTCCAGCAGCAACCTCGCCACCTGATACTTCGCTTCGTACCACTCTTCTGACCGGTCTCGAACACCCGCCGAAACCTTCCGCCATTGAGCTAGCGCCTCAGCCTGCTGCTGCGGTTTTTGGGCTAAGGCTCTAGCCAGCCTCAGCTGCACATCCAGCCTTCGCGGCAACTCTTTCGCCAAAGCTTCCAGCGTTTCAATTGCCCGATCGAGCTCTCCAGCCGCTTCCCAAATCGCCGCCTGCCGCAGCCGCAGCTCCGTCAGATTCGTCGAGTCGCTTCCAGCCAATTGCAGCAACTTCTCGACGGCCGCCAAGCGAACCGGATTAGCCACAGGCTTGCGAGCCGCGATTGAATCGAGCAGCTGCAGTGCCGTTTCCAGCGTTTTGACCTGCTTAATCCCCGACAGCAACTCCAGCGCCCGGCCTCGCTGGTTCTCGTCTCCCGCCAGCGCCACAGCCAAATAAGCACTCGCCGTCTCGCGCCATGCGTCCTCCGCCGGCACTCCCTCCAGTGAGGCGCTTAGCCACTGCGCGACCTTCTCCGCCGAAACCGCATCGAACTCCAGCCCAACCCTTGCAGTCGCGAGAAGCAAAGCCCGAGTTGCCGGCGCACCAGCAATAAATTTCCCACTCGTCGCCGCACTCAGCTTGGCAACCATCGCATCGCCCAGCGAACGGGCTTCGCTCTGGGCTCGATCGGGCTGAGCCGCCAGTTCGCGCAAATGAGCCAGCGCGACGATTTGCAACTCACTCGCCGCAGGGAGTGCTTGCTCGCTGGTCGGCTCAATCTGGAGATAGCGATCCGCCCCCTGCCGGTAATTTCGCGCACTCGCATCGAGCCGTGCCAGCCAGAGCCGCGCCTGATTGGCGGTCGCCGCGGCAGCGTAATTCTGCAGATGCTGCTCCAGCAACTGTCGATACTCGGCCAACGCCTCAGGCGATGCGGCCGCAACTTGAGCCATGCACCATGCGGCTTGCAACTGCAGCCAAGGAGCTAGCTCGTGCTGCGGCAGGATGCTCACGCCGCTCAATAATTCTTTCGCAGCCTCTCGGTAAGCTTGCCGCTCTTCCAGCAGTCGCCCGACTTTCAGATAGGCCTGTAACACTGAGCGCCAGACAGCATCGGTCTGTTCTGACTCCTGAGCCGCCGCGATGGCCTTGCGATAAGCCAACAAGGCATCGTCGTTTCGCTTCTCTCGCGCCGCATTATCACCCGTGCGAATCAGGATCTCGATCGCGCCCGCATTGGAATCATTGGAAGCAACCGGGGCCATTTCGGGCTGCGTCGGTCCGGTCGAGCGATTTCCCGTGGCGCCGACCAGCGTAAGCTCCGCTAACCGACCCCAGTACCCGCCATAACGCGTCTCGATTTGCTTGGTCCAGTCCGCCGCCGCGTTGAGCCACTGGTTCTTGTCGCGGTCCGAGGCCATCCCCGCCACACGGAGCGCGGCTCGCAGCCCAGCCAAGTCCAACTGCGGACTGCGCTCCGTCATTCGCGCAACCTGTTCCAGCAGCGGCTTGATTTCTTCTTCAACCGCAGCCAACTCCAGCCGCTGCTCCCAGTAGCTCGGTCTCAGATTGGCCGGAATTTTCTCCAGCTCCAAAGACTTCAGCCGCCGCATTGCCTCAGCTCGATCGCCCAGCTGCCGCGAGGCTTCAACTTGCTCCAGCTGCACGCTGTACCACAACTGCCCCTCGGCGTCGGTCAATTTCAAGACGTTCTCGAAACTCTTCGCGGCCGAACTGAAGGCATCCAATCGGTCAACCTGTTTTGAATCGTCGTACAGTTCGCCTCGCAGCAAGTGACAGGTTCCAATCTGGAACTCGACGTTCGCCTTGAGCGCCTGCAGCTGGAGGTTAGTCAAAGTCCCCGCGTCATCGCGTTTGTCCGGAGCATCCGGCAATTGATTCCCAATTTCTCGCAGGATGTTATCGAAGTCGGTTCGCGCCGCACGCAGTCGCTCCAGTGCGCGCTCGCGTCCCTCGGATGGCCCCGCTTGCACGGCGAGTTCCTGTAAGGCGAGGCGAGCCTCGAACAGCGCCGCCAAGCCCTGCTGGACTTGAACAATCAGCCGCCGCGGATGTTTGGGATTCGCCTGAAGAAAATCGTCCCCCAGCTGTCTCGCCTTGTGCCAAGCGACAGCTCGCTCGCTAGTAGGCGTTTGTACCGCGCGAGCAACCTGAGTCTGAATCTTCTCGACGATCAGATTGGCCTCATCCACCCGCGAGAGGTCCTTGCGAGTCAGTCGCTCGTCGCAGTAAAGGTCAGCCAAATCATAAAGCAATCGACCGCGCAGTCCGGCCGCCATTTTTTGTTCAGCCGAGAGCGGTTCGTCGCCCAGCGCTGCATCACTGCACAGAACAGTCAGCACTGCGCAGCCTGCAGTGAGCAGTGCGAAGAACCAGTGGTGATATCTGAGTGCCGAGCCGCTCATTTGGACTTCTGTGGATTGACGGCGAACGAGACTTTTTCAAAGCGGACCAGTTTGGCCTGGTCATAACAGTTGATCACATGCTCCAGCGGCACGTTCGGATCGGGATGCAGAATCACGGTTGCGTCTTGCTTGACTCCGTGCAGTCGCTGGAGACTCGCGCGGATCTCGGCCAAGCTCGGCACCGGAGCATCGTTGATTCGAAAGCTTGGACTTTGCCCGTCCCAGCTGATTCGAATCACGACTTGATCGAAATCCGCCTCGGGGGGTGGTTGCTCGAGCGGCGACTCCTGCTTGCCGCTGGCCGCGGAAAGGCTGCTCGGCAAGACCTGCTCAATCACGGCAAAGCTCGAGGTCCAGACAAAAAAGATCAGCAGCTGAAAGACGACGTCGATCATCGGCGTCATCGTTTCGGAATTGCTGCTGGAGCTGCTGGAGCGGTGATAGTTACTGGGAATTCTCATCGCACTTCCTCCCGATATACGGCGTACGAGACGTTCCAGATACCTGCTTCCGTGCACGCTCGCATGATCGGTTCGACATGGGCGTAAGTCGCCGAGCGACTACCGCGGATTCGGACCTCGAGGTTGTCTCCCTCTTTGCCGCGGACTTCGGCCAATTGCTCGGTGAGCTTCGCGGTTGCAATCTCTCGCCCTGCCATCCAGAGAGAACCATCTTCCTTGACGTTAATCGTGACTCGCGGGGTCTCGAAGTCAGTATCCTCCGCGCCAGAGCTGGCGACTGGCAGCCGTAAATCGAGCTGCGTCTCGGTGCGCGTCAGGTGGCTGGCGACGAGGAAGAAGATGATTAGCTGGAAGACCACATCGATCATCGGCGTCATGTTGAAGCCGAATCCCGAGCGGGTTTGCGACCGCGGAATTCTCATTTCGACTCGCTCCGTGCCTTGAGTCGTTTCCGGAGCGGACTGAAGACATGCTGAGCTTGATAAGCCGCTTCGGCGATGTACTGGTCGATCCAGTTGCGGAAAATGGCGTAAGCGCTAATCGCGGGGATGGCGATGACGAGTCCCCCGATCGTCGTCACGAGTGCCTGATAAATCCCTTCGGCCAATTGCGGAGCGCTCGCCATTCCTTGCGTCGAAGCGACCTCGCGGAACGCCAACACCATCCCGACCACAGTGCCGAGCAGTCCCAGCATCGGCGCGATGTTGCCGATCACCGAAAGGTATTCCAGTTTTCGCAGTAGCCGGGCAGACTGTTCTGCCAGCGACTCTTCAACGGCCTTCTCGACCGCTGGCCAACCATATTCCAGTTCGGCCAGCCCATGCATCAGCACAAACGAGAGCAGGCTAGGGCGAGCCTCGCAGGCGGCTCTCGCCGCTGGCAAGTCACCACCGAGCAAGGCTTGGCGAACAAGATCAGAGAGTTCATCCGGCAGGAGTTCTGTGCGCCGCAGCGAAAGTAAGTGGTCGAACACCAGGTACGCGGCGAGTAACGATGTCGCAATGATCGCCAGCATGATCGCGATCCCGATCGGTCCGCCCGAGAAAATGATCTCCATTAGTCCGCGAGCTTGCTTGGCAGTTTCTCCCTCGCCGGCTTGCTGCCAGATGCCGAGCGCCCAGTTGGGTGCCTCGAGCAGATTCCAAATCTGAATATTCATGATCAGGCCCGTTATTCCTTTCCAAGTCGTGATTCGGCTTCAGTTGCCCACTGTGTTCCGGCGAATCGCTGTGAGAGTTCTATCCATATTCGTCTTGCCGCCTCTGCTTTTCCCTGTTCGGCCAACAAGACAGCCGAGCGAGATAGCCCCATCGCCGCGAGACGGTAGTTGTCTCCGTGTAAGATCGCAATTTCCATCCAGCTCAGCACCGCCCGGTCTGTCTGCTTTATTCGCTGGTTGGCCAAGCCGACCAGCAACAGGGGGCCAGCTCGCAGCGACTCCGGCATTCGCTCCACTTGTCGCATCCAGCTTACAACTTCTTTTTCACTCGCTTGTGGCAACTCTGTCCGCCAGAGCTGCGCCGAAGCTAAGTGGGCGACTTCCGGCCGGATATCTTGCTTCAGCTTCTTCAGCACTTCGACCGCCGCGATCCGCTGGGGTGTCCCAAGCGACCAGCTCGCGCCGAGCAGTTGCAGGTTGGGCTGCTTCGACTCGAGGCACTTTTGAGCTAGCGCTGCCATGGGAGCATCGACCAGTCCGCCTTCCCAAGCGAATGGAGCAAACTCCATCCACCGAGTCTCCGGGTCTTGTGAGAGAATCAAAAGGAATTGCTGAAACGCATCGAAGTCATTGCCGACCGCTGAGAGACTCCGAACCAAATCTGCTCGAATCATTGCCGCCGCCCAAGGACGGGGCTCCGCACCAGCCGCTTTGGCCAGCGGCTCGATTGCTGCCGCGAATTGCCGCGACTCGAGCAGTTGTCGCCCGCTCAAACAATCGGCACTCCAAGTGGTCTGGATCCGGACGATGGTGTCATTTGGGATAGAGTCGCTCCGGCCGTTGGCCTCAAGCGTCAAGCTCGCGCCTTCCCAGGATTTGAT
>JBJTQD010000555.1:0-2637 GCA_046075445.1 Planctomycetota bacterium | reverse complement strand
AGAACCCTTGCCCTTGATACCCAGCTTCTCGCAGATATCGAGCAGTTCCTTGTTTTCCAAACCGAGATCTTTCGCGAATGCGTAGATCCGTACAGCCACTTGCTATCTACCTCTCAAATTGACTGGCTCGGGGTCGCCTCTGCTGGTCCAACCCGTTCGCCCAGTCGTTTCTGACCAAAGTTCTTACATACACCGCTCCCGCACCTGACCCTGAATGATCGTGACTGGGGAACAACGATAAAACACAATTACAAATCTCTCAAACAGGAGGACCCGTCGGCCAATCCTCAGCTAGGAAACCAACGGCCCTCGGCCAAGCCAACCGTTCCGCTAACTCCCAGCCGCTTCGCCAGCCGGTTCGTCACCTCCAGCCGCTTCACGACTCGAAGGCTCGGATGCAGCCGGTTGCTCGAACCGACCCGAAAAGAGCTTCTTCTCAGGTTGAGCTTGAGGGTTTTCCTTGGCCAAACGCTCGGCTTGTTCAGCCAGCACTTCGGCCTGTTCGACAATGTGCTCGACTTCTTCTTCGCTCAGGCTCCCCATCTCCTGCAGGTCGCTCGGCTCAATCACCGAGAGATCATCGTAGGAGAGGTAACCTTCGCCGACCAAGCGATTCGCCAAATCTTCAGTGACACCCTTGATGGCACTGAAACCGGCAACCGCCTTCTCAATTTGTTTCTCTAGTTCGTCCTGGGTCATGATTTCAATGTCCCAGCCGCAAAGCTTGCTCGCCAAGCGAACGTTTTGACCACGCTTGCCGATCGCCAACGACAACTGGTCCTCGCGAACCAGCACGATCGCCCGGCCCATCATCCGACAGAGGATCACTTCGTCCACTTCAGCCGGCATCAGCGAGTTCTTAATCAGCACTTGCGGGTCTTCGTCGAAGCGAACAATGTCAATCCGCTCGCCACCCAATTCTTCAATGATCGATTTGATTCGATTGCCCCGGACGCCAACACACGCTCCGACGCAGTCGACTTTCGAGTCAATGCTGTTAACGGCTACCTTACTGCGATGCCCCGGCTCGCGGGAAATCGCCTTGATCGTGATCACGCCTTCAGCGATCTCCGGAATCTCTTGCTCAAACAACCGCTGCACCAACTTCGGGCGAGTACGGCTGAGCACCACCTTCACTCGACTCCCTTGCGGCTTGACTTCGGTCACAATTGCCCGAATCCGCTCGTTGGGAGCGTGTGTCTCACCCGGAATCTGTTCGCTGCGAGGAAGAATTGCTTCGATCCCGCTCAGCGTCACCGTCGTTACCCGACCATCGTTACGATTAACAGTTCCTGAAATCAGTTCGTCCAGCAGTTGATTAAACTCGAGCACCTGGGAATCGCGCTCGGCTTCTCGCACCTTCTGAATGATGACCTGCTTCGCCGTCTGAGCACCAATACGGCCGACGACGTCTTCGTACTCCAGCGTTTCCTGTCCGACGCGACCGACGATTTGCCCTGTCGCTCGTTCGATAATCACTTCGACGTCTGCTTCTTCACCGTAGTACTTGCGAACAGCAGAGACCAAACCCTGCTCGATTGCGCGAAACAGAATCTCTTTGTCGATGCTTTTCTCGCGATGCAGCGAGTCTACGATCCGCAGTACTTCGTTAGCATTCATGTCGGTGTCTTGTCCGTTTTGTTCCCGCAATTCGCAATTCACATCGGCTCGAGCGACTCAAAGCCGCCAGTTCCGCCGTTATTCAAAGTCCAGCCGTTTTCCCGTCGACGAGTCGAACCAGTGAAAACGCTCCGCCGCTGCCACCAGCGACACAACATCTCCCTGCTTCCATCCGCCGGCAGGTGAACCAAGTCGCCCGCTGGTTTTCAGCCCAGCAGCGGTCACTGGCAGCTTTGCAACCAAGTCACCGCTCCCGCCATCCGGCCCACTGAAGGTCACCACCAAGGCGTCTCCCCAGTTGTCGATCTGGCGAACAACCAGTGGAGGCAACTCCCATTGCCCTCCCACGGTCCGAGCGGACCCCGGCTGCCGAGATGAGGCTGAATCAGCCAATTCTCCGCGTTCCGGACCGCTCCACTGAAGGTCCTCCCCACGCAACCCCAGCGTCACTTGCCGTGGCCAATGTCGACAGCCCGCAGACCGCTCAGGTCCGAGACTCCATCGGCACAAGCCACCGACAAACTCCACTTCGGTCCCGCTTCCAACCAACTCCCCTCGCAGCAGATTGATTGGCGTCGAACCAAAAAATCTGGCCACGAACAAATTGGCCGGTGCATCGTAAATTTCTTCCGGCGTTCCGACTTGCTGAAGCCGCCCGCGGTCCATCACCGCAACCCGCTGCCCCAACGTCATCGCTTCGACCTGGTCATGCGTGACGTATATCGTCGTCGCCGCCAGACTCTGATGAAGTTGCTTCAACTCAATCCGCATCTGCTGCCGCAGCTTGGCATCCAGGTTCGACAAAGGCTCATCAAATAAAAATGCCGCCGGATTCCGCACAATCGCGCGCCCTAAAGCCACGCGTTGACGTTCACCGCCGGACAATTCATGTGGCTTGCGACCGAGCAAATGCAATATGCCCAACCGCTCCGCCGCCTGCCTTACCCGTTGCTCAATCCCACGTCGCTGCACCGCCAATTCGGCTGCCCGACGAGGATTGACCAGTCGCCTCAAGAG
>JBJTQD010000554.1:0-3555 GCA_046075445.1 Planctomycetota bacterium | reverse complement strand
AACAACTAACAACTAACAACTAACAACTAACAACTAACAACTAACAACTAACAACTAACAACCCTTCCCTCTCCGCGTCCTCTGTGTCTCTGTGTTTTCCCCGCCTTCGCCCCTAGTTCCAATCCGCATTTCTACAGCCCCAGCGCGGTGATCGCTTTGAAATCCTTCTGCAGTGAACGATAGAGTTGCTGGTACTGGGGGAACATGCGGTCGTAGACTTTTTGAGCTGCCTTTTGCTGGTTGGTTCGAGAGACGACAGAAATCGTCGCGCGGCAAGCCTCTTCGACGTTCTTGTACTCCCCTGCCCCGACGGCAGCGAGCAGCGCGACTCCGAAAGCGGGTCCTTGTTCCGCATTGATCGTCACCGCGGGCTGGCCGAACATGTCGGCTTGGATTTGTCGCCAGAGCGGGCTGCGCGATCCACCGCCCGAAGCGCGAATCTGTTTTACTGGAACGCCCAGTTCCTCGATGATCGCCAGGCTGTCGCGCATCGCAAAGGCAACGCCTTCCATAATGGCTCGAGCCAAATGTCCTCGGCCATGCTTCAGCGTCAAGCCAATCCAGCAGCCTCGCGCATCGGGGTCGGCATGCGGCGTGCGCTCACCAGCCAAGTAAGGGAGGAAGAACAATCCCTCGCAACCAGGCGGGACTGCTTTGGCTTCCTCGTTGAGGATTTCGAAAGAGCGTTTCTTGGAGCCGAGTTCATTGCAGAGTCGATCGCGGAACCAGTCGAGTGCGCCGCCACCTGTCAGCGAGACGCCCATCATATGCCACTTGCCACGGACCGCGTGACAGAACGTGTGCAGGCGACCGAGCGGATCGATTTTCACTTCGTCGCTGTGGACAAACATGATTCCGCTGGTGCCGATCGAAGTCGAAAGCGTCCCGCTGCTGACGACTCCCGTCCCGACGCCGTTTGCCGCGCAATCCCCTGCCCCGCCAACGACGAGGCAGTCGGTCGTCAGCCCTAATTCCTTGGCCGCTGCCGCGGTGAGCTTGCCGGTCACATCTTCCGATTCATAGCACTTGCCGAACAGATCGATATCCAGCTGGAGCGCACTGAGCAATTTCTTCGACCAATCCCGTTTGGCTACATCGAGCAGCAGCATGCCGCTGGCGTCGCTCACATCAGTCGCATAATCGCCAGTCAGGCGGCGACGGACATCGTCTTTGGGGAGCAGGATCTTTTTGGTTCGCTCAAAGTTCTTTGGCTCATGATTTCGCAGCCAGAGAATCTTCGGCGCGGTGAACCCAGTCAGCGCCGGATTCGCCACCATTTTGATCAGGCTCTTGCGGCCGCCAGCTTTCGATTCGATCTCAGCACACTCGGCCGCTGTTCGCTGGTCGTTCCAAAGCAGCGCGGGGCGGATCACTTTGTCGTTCTTGTCGAGGAACACCGAGCCATGCATCTGGCCCGAGAGTCCAATCGCGCGGACTTCGCCCGGTTTGGCTTTAGCTTTCTTCATCACGGCCTGCACCGTTTTCACGACGGCCGTCCACCAATCGTCCGGATTCTGCTCGCTCCAAAGCGGCTTGGGATGGTACAGCGGGTAGTTCTCGGTCGCTTCGGCCAGAATGTCGCCGGCTGCCGTAACCAGCAGGGTTTTGGTGCCAGAAGTGCCAATGTCAATTCCGAGGTAGTAGCTCATGGAGTTATTGTGGAAAGAGGGGAAGGGGGTGAAGAGGGTGAAACACAGAGACACAGAGGACGCGGAGTGAGGAGAAAGTGATTGGTTGTTGGTTGATAGTTGTTGGGAGTTGTTAGTTAATGAGGTGTAGGGTGGGTAAGGGCCAAGTGGGTGTTGAATCAAAAAAAACGTTTCGGCCCGCAACCCACCAGGGTTCCAGGTCCGGCCTCGCTCGAAATCAAGGCACCGCTTTTTTTGCTCAATCGTTTAGCCCGTAGCCGAAGCCCAAAGCCGCAAGGTTTTGGCGCAGGCGAGGCGAATCTAAGGTGACCGCAACACTCGGCTTACTCCCAACTCCAGTCTCCCGACCAATCCGACTTATATCCTCCCACATTAAACACCCAAGCCAACACAACACGTCAACGTCACCATCGGCGTCAGACGACACACCAATTGCGAACTGCCTTGGCCACCACCGACCTTGTGTCGGTGGAAGCATGACTAATCGGCTAGAGCCCCTCGTTCGGGCGTCGCTCTCGCTTCGAACCGGCGGCTTGTGCGGAGCCGGCTGATGTTAACCGCGGTGACCAAACGAGCTGCTCCTCGCCCGTCGGCCACGAGCTGAACGCACGAGCTAATCGAGCACGTCTCACCTGCTTTAATATCGTGCCACACCTTGCAGATCCCCGGCAAGTCCCCGCCGTCTCTTGGTTTACCCTCTGGCCGGCTGATAAGATAACGCGGAATCAATTCCGCACTTGTCGGCGGTTGGCGCCTATCCGCTTATACCTCTGGTTCTCAGGCTAATGATCAATTCATTGACATCTGACTCACCACGCGTGTTTATGCAAGTTTCAAACCGACGCGGTCTCCTTAACGCAGGGCTGCTTTTTTGCCTCTGCCTTGCTGTCGGCTGCACACCTCCAGCCAAGCCCAGTGCAGAGCCCGCTGCAAAGACCGTGGCACCACCTGCGACGCTCGAAGTTCTCGTCGTCGGCGACCCGCAATTGGCTGGTCAAGTCGCTCGCAGTTGGCAAGCCGAAGGCGGTGGCGAAGCGAAAGTCAGCGAGTTGAGCCTCGAAGATTGGAGCAAGTCGGACTTCGCTGTTGACTCGAAGGTTGATGTGGTCGTTTTTCCTTCAGAGTTGCAGAGCGAGGTGTTGGCCAAAGAGCCGTTTCTGGAGTTGCCGACGAATTTGTGGAACGGCACTGAGATCAATAAAGCTGAATTGCTTTCACATTTCCGGACTGAACTGACCAAGTATCGCAACAAGAATTTTGTGGTCCCGCTCGGAGCGCCGCAGCTGTTGTTGGTCTATCGAGCAGATGTGCTGGCGGCTTTGCAAGTCGAGCCGCCGAAGACTTGGAGCGAACTGGATGCGGTGGTCGCGAAGCTTGCTGAAGCTCAGGAGCTGAAGGATGCGACGGGTAATGATTTGCCGCGATCCGTTGGTCAGCCCACAGGTGGTGACTGGGCGGCTCATGTCTGTCTGACCCGAGTCGCGGGCGCCATTTCTGGACATGGTCGGTTGTCGACCGTCGTGAATGTCGAGACATTCAAGCCGTTGGTTGATTCGAAGCCATTTGTGGAAGCCTTTGGAGCAATGGCTCAGTGGGAGAAAACGCGGGTTGCCGGAGGCGTGACTGGATCGTATGCCGATCCCGAAGCCGTTTTCCGGGGCTTGGCAAAGGGTGAGTTGGCGCTGGGGGTGACTTGGCCCTCAGTCCATTTCACGGACGAAACAGCGAAGAGCGCCGGTCAGTTGCGGGTCGAGCGTTTACCCGCGGTTGCTCAGTGGTTCGATACGGGAAGCGGCGAGTGGCGAGCCCATGGCGAGGAAGACCAGCGGGCCGTCGATTATTTGGGCTTCAGCGGATTGGCTGCCGGTGTTTCGCGAAACAGTCTGCACGCCTCGGAGAGCTTGAA
>JBJTQD010000553.1:0-3086 GCA_046075445.1 Planctomycetota bacterium | reverse complement strand
GGCGGCGACGCCGGTACCTTCCTTGACCAAGCCCAACAGCATGTGCTCGGTCCCGATGTACTCATGGTTAAATCGCTGGGCCTCCTGATTGGCCAGCTGCATCACCTTCCGAGCGCGGTCAGTAAAACGTTCGTACATGTTCGATCCTTTCAATCAGCCTCGAGGGCTTCTCATTAAGCCTTATCGAAAGCCTTGTGGGCCAAGCCGGATGTCCATCCGGATTTGTATTTTGGGTCAACGCTCAAGGATCGTACAGCAGCCTCCTGTGCAACGAAGGGAAGAGCCCTTTCAAGCCGCCCGTCGCTGCGGACTCGCCGCAGGATCCTCACCAGCCGCCTCCGAGTCATCCACCGCTTGCTGCGGCGTCGTCTCCGAGTGCTGATGTTCATTTATACGCAACTCCTGTGCCGAAGATTCCTCGGATTCAAGAGAATTCCGCGCCTGAAGCAAACGCTCGCGCTCCTTCACCAGTTCTAAGCCCCACGGCCGAGCCTCATCCATTCCTTCCAGCAGCTCTATCTCACTCAGCGCTGCCTGAAATCGACCGACTCGACGCAAGACACACACCAGCAACAGACGCGACTCCACATCCCTGGGTCGCAAGCGCAATCGCCTCTCCAGCAGTTCCCGGGCCTCAGCCCAGTTGCCCTTTAAGTATTCCCGTTGTGCCTGATTAAACAAGGTGTCGACACGCATCGCCGCCGGAGCTGCGATTTTGTGGCCGACTTGAAACCACAGCGGCATTCCCCGCCACGAAATCCAAGCACTCGCCAGCCAAACGGCCGCAAGTAATGGCCAAGCCACCACCAAAAAGCGACTCCCCAAATAAGCCGGCCAAATCAAACTCGAAACCAAAGCCAAATTCAGCAGGATCGAGTAAAAAACAGCCAAACCAAGCGCGTAAAAGTCGCCCCTCAGCCACAACCGAGCCAAACCCGGCCACAAACACAATAGTCTCCAGCCCCATGGCATCTCGGGAACTCCGGCATCCTTACCGCGAAAAAAATATAGCCCACACTCTCGCTCAACCCGACTCCGTACAATTCCCCCGGAGCTTTTTTCACCAGCTATCCCGTTACAAGCGAGAATCGCGTCAAAGTATCAAGGCCTCCGCCAGCGGCGTCAATCTCAATCAACCCCACAAAGCCACCCAATCCCGGCTTATCCCAAACGGTCAGCAAACTTTCGCTAAGCCCCAGTGCCAGCATGCTAGAATCAGCCCCGTAAAATCCGTTATCCCGCCCGATTCTCAAAGCCAGCACCTTTTCCCTAGCCAGCTTTATTGGCCCACTGACGTTCCCCAAACGCCGTCGCCACCAAACGACTCTTCGGGACCATTCTGCCAGAATGACATGCCAGCATGACAACTCTCAATCCAAACTCAACTCCTCCGGATAGCCCTTTTGACATCTACCGAATCCTCGACGCCGCCATCAATCGAGCCAGCGAGGGCCTCCGCGTTGTCGAAGATTTCACGCGAATGACGCTGGCCGATTCACACCTCTCCCTGCTAACGAAACAACTTCGCCACGGGCTGACTCAAGCCACCGCGCTGCTCGACAAACAACACCTCCTCGCCGCCCGCGATACGCTGTCCGATGTCGGCACCAATCTCGCACTCGCCAGCGAATATTGCCGCACGGCCACCGAACAAGTCATCTCTGCCAACCTCGCCCGCGTTCAGCAATCACTCCGCACCATCGAAGAGTACGGAAAAACACTCAGCGGCGAGTTAGCCAAACAAGTCGAGCAGCTCCGTTATCGCTCCTACACTCTCGAAAAAGCGATCCTGCAAACACTCACCAGCTCGACAACGCTCCGTGACGCGCGCGTCTATGTTCTTGTCGACGGCCAAGAATCGCCCGATCACTTCCGTACGCTCGTTCGCCAACTCGTCGCTGCTGGTTCCGACCTACTGCAACTTCGCGACAAACAATTGGAAGCTCGCGAGCTACTCCAACGAGCCGCAATCCTGCGCGAGGAACTGCGCGACTCCAAAGTCCGCTGGCTCTTCAACGATCGGGCTGACCTCGCCCTCGCCAGCCAAGCCGATGGTGTCCACCTCGGTCAGGACGACATCGATCCGGCAACCGCTCGCCGCATTCTCGGCCCCGGAAAAATGATCGGCGTCTCCACTCATTCGATCGAGCAAGCCCGCGCCGCGGTCCTGGCTGGAGCCGACTACATCGGCGTCGGCCCAGTCTTCCCGAGCCAAACCAAAGAGTTCACTGAATTCGTCGGCTTGGAACTCGTCCGCTCAGTCGCCGCCGAAATCACGCTCCCCGCCTTCGCGATCGGCGGCATCGATGAGAATAACGTCCAGTTGGTTTGCTCGGCCGGTCTGCGGCGAGTCGCCGTCTCCGGCGCAGTTACTCATTCGGCCAACCTCAAGCAAACCATCGCCGCTTTGAAAAACAGTTTGAACGGCTGAGCCGCGACCGACGAACATTCTCGCCTGCGATTTAGTCGTCGTACTCGGTTACTTTTTCCCGCCGCCGCAACCACGTCACTGAGTCGCCCACGCGGAGTAGTCCCGGCTGCACAACAGCAGCCGTAATCCCGCCATGCCCGCGCATGGCGTTGTAGCCGCCCGGGCCAAGCACCTCTTCCATTCGGCTACACGGCGCACAATTCCCTGTGCCAACCAATACGGCTTCGCCAATCTGAAACTCTTGCGACCGCAACGCGAGCAGGTTAATTCCCGAAACAACAATGTTGCGGCGAACCAAAGCCGGATCGATTGCCGCTTTACCCAACAGCCTCGCGACGATCTCCAAATGCTCGGCTTGAATCAGCGTCACTTGCCGCACGGATCCGGCCTTGCCCCGAAACCGATCGCCTTCAATCCCATCGTCCAAGCCAATCCGCACTTCGCTCCGCGGCTCGACAGGAGCCAATCTGGCGGGTCTCACGCCAATCCAGCGGACCTCGCCCGACTGCCGAAAATTCTTCATCAAGTCAAACAGTGACATCGCGCGGCTCCTTCTAGGCCCTTCACTCGAATCGGCTCAACCGATTACTGCTAATTCATCACCCTGCGAACAAAGATACCCGAAGCTCCCCAACCTTGGCAGTTCCTTCGCCCA
>JBJTQD010000552.1:0-844 GCA_046075445.1 Planctomycetota bacterium | reverse complement strand
CATCGCTTCGGCAGGTTTTCGCGGAGCCCACCGTGGTGATCCCACACGTTGTTGGACGGGGCGTCGAAGAGCTGGACGAACCGCACGCCGCGCTCGACGAGCCGTCGCGCGAGCAGGCATTGTCGGCCGAACAGTTCGGACTCCGGCTTGTCAGTTCCATACAGTTGATGTGTGGCCTGCGTCTCCGCTGACAAATCGAACGCCTCGGGAGCTGATCGCTGCATCTGGAACGCGAGCTCAAACGACGAGATGCGGGCGTCCAATTGACTGTTCTGTTCTCTGTCCTGTCGGTGCAGTTCATTCAGTCTTTTTAGCGCATCGAGCTTCGATCGCTGGCGATCGATGCTTCCCGAGGGAGCGAGATTGGCGATTGGGTTCTGCATATCGCGGACAATGGTTCCTTGATAGGCGCCTGGTAGGAAACAAGAGGCCCAGAGCTGAGCGCCTTGGAATACCGGCGCGGGGCAGACTACCACAAAGCCCGGCAGGTTCTGGTTCTCGGTACCCAGGCCATAGGTGAGCCATGATCCCATGCTGGGCCGCGAGAAAGCTTGCTCGCCAGTACACATCTGAAGAGCTGCGCCGGAATGATTGATGTTGTCGGCGACCATCGACCGGATCACGCACACATCGTCGATTCGCGATGCGAGTCCAGGCAGCAGCTCGCTTACCTCGATCCCAGAGTCCCCGTGTCGAGCAAACTTCCAAGGCGAGGCGAGCAAATTGCCCGTCTTGGTTCGCTCCAGTTTCGGTTTGTCAAAGGGTAATGGTTTGCCATTGTCCATCTCCAACCTTGGCTTCGGGTCGAGCAGATCGACATGCGAAGGGCCGCCCGGCATGTAGA
>JBJTQD010000551.1:0-1624 GCA_046075445.1 Planctomycetota bacterium | reverse complement strand
TTTCGCCACGAGCGGTTGGGTAACTCGCTTTGTTTCGCTGGAGTGGTACGCGTGGATCGGCCGGCTCGCGAGTTGGCTGTTGTTTGCGTTTGCGTGGCTGGAGTTGTCGCGAGCCATCTCGCCGCGAAAATGGCTTCCGGTGCTGACCCTGCCGCTGTTCTTCTTGTTCAATTTGCGGTTTCATTTGGCGGGCGAGTGGGTGGTCGGCGGCTTTGAGGGGAAATCCCTCGCTTACGGCTTTGGCGTTTGGGCCCTCGCGGCGTGGTTAACAGGTCATTGGCCTCGCACGATTTTGCTTCTCGGTGCCGCGATTGGCTTTCACGCTCTCGCTGGTCTCTGGTTATCACTGGCAATTGGTCTGGTAACTCTCTCCTTGGGTCCATTTGGAATCGCTCATGCGATGCGTGAGACGCTGGGACAACGCTCGCTGGGTGGCTGGCTCCAAATTCTTGCTGGTGTCGGCTTGGCGATTGCGGGAGTCCTGCCGGGATTACTGAGTCAATCAGGAGCGACCCCGGAGCAACTGCGCGGAGCGGCTGTGATCCAAGTCACACAGCGACTAAGTCACCATCTTTGGTTCTCAGCTTTTCCCACATTGAGGATCGCGCTGTTCGCCTTACTGACGGCGGTTTGTCTATTTCTCAGTCGCAAAGTGCTTTGGCCGCGAGAGCTTGAATTGCTGTTTCGGCTGGCGATGATGGGCTTGTTGTTCAACCTGGCTGGGCTGTGTCTATCGGCTGCCACAGCGGAGCAGGGGAGCGTCGGGGAGATCGCTTTTTCGCTGCTGCGGTTTTACTGGTTTCATTTTGCTGACTTGGCAGTGCCATTGGCGGTGACGATGGGGTTGGGCTGGTTGCTTACGGCTTGGCACCGAGCAGGCAATCCGCGACAGCTGATCTGGATCACGCGATTCGTCGGGATATTTTTGATCGCAGCCTGTGGGCTTCAAGCTTTCGAGAATTGGCAACCCGGAATGGCCGCGGGAGATATTGCGGCACTAGAACGGTATCCGGGAGAACCGCAACGGGAACGAGACTTAGCGAAGAACTGGCGGCAAGTTTGCGAGTGGGTCGCGAGAAACACGCCTGTTGATGCGAGATTCATCACGCCTGCCAAGCAGCAGACCTTCAAGTGGCACGCAGGACGAAGCGAGGTCGTTTGCTGGAAAGACATGCCGCAGGACCCCGCATCGATCATTGAGTGGGCGGACCGCATTTCCAGCGTTTACCGGCCGCAAATCGATTACGACTTGGGCTTGCTGGCGTTTGACGATGAGCAATTACGGGAACTCGGTGCGCGGTATGGTGCAGAGTACTTGCTGCTTCCCCAGGCAGCTTATGACCGGGTCCTCGACCGCTGTGAGTTGCCGTGCATTTACCCCGAGGACCGCGCGGCGCGGGTTTCGTTTGTCATTCTGAAGTTGAAGAGTCCTTGAGAGGGCCGTTAAAGGCTGGGACTCATGGGACTCATGGGACGGGAAATTTGTTCCGAGCCGCACTGGCGCTTTCGGCGGGGTCGGGAGACCCGCGCCGAGCGCGGGCATTCCGCATTCCGCTTTACGGCTCTCGAATACTTGAATCGATGGCGCCCATCAACGGATAGAGTACATACTCGATCACGCGTC
>JBJTQD010000550.1:0-3480 GCA_046075445.1 Planctomycetota bacterium | reverse complement strand
CGAGCAGTTTCGCTGTGTTCGGATCATCTGCATTGAGAATCGCGACGCCTTCCGGTTTGACGAACTTCAGCAAACGCTGCTGGACGCGACGATAGTTGTCAGCCGTGCCATGTAAGTCGAGATGGTCGTTGCGGAGATTCGTCAGTACGGCGACATCCAACTGCATCCCAGTCAGACAGTGCTGAGCGAGGTTGCGGCTGTGGATTTCCATCACAGCGTGGCTGCAGCCGTTGATCACGCCGTCAGCCAGCCAATTCGCCAGTCGCGGCGAGTTCAAGTTCTCGCTCCGAATCGAATGTTCTTCCAGCGATCGGAAGTCACCGAGCGAAGTGGCGGTGCGTGAGCTACGTCCCGCAATGTTCAGAATCGAGTCGATGAGGCAAGAAGTCACCGTCTTGCCATCGGAGCCCGAGACGCCGATGGTCGTCACGCGTTTGGCCGGATTGCCAGCGAGGGCTTGGCAAAGCTTTCCGTAGGCTTGCCGCGAATCGCGGACGAGGAATTGCGGGCGGTCGATCGCCAATAGTCGCTCGGTGACGACTCCCAAAGCGCCGCGGTCGATTGCGGCTTGAGCATAGTCGTGACCGTCGGCATCGGCGCTGACGATCGCGACATACAAATCATTCGGTTGAATTTCCTGCCAGGAACCGCAGCAGGATTGAATCTGCAGGTCGCTGCCGCCGATCGGTTTTGCTTCGGGCAAAATCCGTTTGAGAGAAAGTCCGGCGACTTGCGCCGTTTGATTCAAAGAAGAAAAATTCGGGGGCGTAGCCCCAGACGGCTGGCTGTTCATCAGGCCTCCTTGCCTTTCAGAAAACAAAGTCAGAACCGCTTCCTGCGATTTGGTCTGAATTCTGGCGATCAGATAGAAACTGTCAAGACGAACCGAGTCGCATTGGTGGCGATGAAAGCAAACCACAGCTGCCGAATTGGCTGCTCGACGGCTCCTCCGCAAATCGCTCGTTTTCCGCGGATCGCCAGCTCAACCCAAACCCTCTAATTGCTCTTGCCCCGATTCCCAAAATCTGTCCCAATCCCCCTCGGCTTCCCAATTGATCCCGCCACGTCGCTCTCTGTTTCAAAGGTACGATTCCGTGGATGAATCGTTTGACCTCCAATCACTCGCTCGCTTTTTGCACTTGCCTCCGGACCAAGTGCAAAAGATGGCTGAGCGCGGGAAGTTGCCGGGGAGAAAGATCGGCGGTCAGTGGCGATTTGATCGCGCCGAAATTTTCCATTGGTTCGAAGAGCGGATCGGACTCTCTGGCGACGAAGAACTGCAACGCGTCCAGCAAATGCTCGATGTGGCCGCGAAGAAAGCGACGAGCGATGCGATCGATTTGCGGCAACTTCTCGACGAATCGCTCGTCTGGACCGACTGCCCGGCGCGGAACAAGAATTCGCTGATCAGCGACTTCTGCCAACGGATTGCCGACACTGGGCGGCTTTGGATGCCAGCTGAAATGGCCGCCGCGATTCGCTCGCGTGAAGAGCTGCATCCCACCGCGATGGAGAACGGCGTGGCTCTGCTTCACCCCCGCCGACCTCAACCGACTTACTTTGAAGAACCATTCGTTGCGATCGCGATAACTCCTTCAGGCATCCCCTGCGGCGGCCCCAAAGGTGCCTTAACCGACATCTTTTTCCTAATCGCTTCCAGCGACGACGCATTTCACCTCCGCCTGCTTGCCCGAATCAGCCGATTGGTGAATCAGGCGGAATTGCTACAAAAGTTAAGGGCGGCGACTATTCCGGCTACAGTGTGCGCCGCTATTTTCGAGGCCGATGAAAAGCTGAGTTAGCGTCTCCTCTGAACCATCGCCAGCCGATGCAACCCCTCACTCGGAAAACGACATGAACCAGCCGACCGACAAGCTTCTCGTTTCCGGCGAATTCTGGCACAAGGACTTTGCCGACCTGATCAGCAAAGTCGAAGTCCCGACGACGTTGATTCCGGGTGAAAAGCTGGGCCAATTACTCGCCCCTTCGGAACAATATTCCGCCATCCTGGTCGCGCAGTCTCGTCGCGGTTCGGTCAGCCAAACGTTCATCAACCACGTGCGAAACCTTTTTCCGCATGCCCCAATCGTTGTTCTGCTTGGCAGTTGGTGCGAAGGCGAGACGCGCAGCGGCAATCCACTGCAAGGCGTCGTGCGGATGTATTGGCACGAATGGAATGGCTCTTACAGCAGCCTCTCCACGCGGCTGGCCATGTATGGAGTCCACCTTCCGAATTCGCTCGCCAATCGCCGCCCTCAGGATATCCTTAAGACGGAAGAGCAAAGCTTCGTCGCGACCAGCCCAGTCACACTAGCCGAACCCTGCGTGATTGGCGTCAGCGCCCTGACGCTGTGCCAGTACGAAACGCTCGAGGAGCCGCTGCGTGCCCTCGGAGCGAACGCGGTCTGGATCGAACAAGCGACTTGGCGTGCCAGTGAGCCGCAAGAAATCGCAGCCATCTGCCTCGACTCGGACGGCGTCGGCGAACTGCTCTACGGCCGCGTGGAGTTGGCGAGAGAAATCATCCCAACCGCTCCGCTGATTTTGACGCTGAACTTCCCCCGCAAAGATGAGCTGAATGACTTGCGGGCTGAATTGAATGTCAAAGCCGTCGTCTCCAAGCCCTTCGACTTGCACACACTTTGGCAAGCCCTGAGCAAAGTCGGAGTCGAACTCCCCGAGCCAACCCCAACGCCACTGGCCCCACCACCTGCGGCGGTAACCAGTTCAACGCCGAGAACGAGCCTCACCGCGCAGCGGTAGGGATGGGTTGCGAGTTGCGAGTTGCGGGTTAAAACCGATTTGGCTTCGCTTTGGCTAGTCGCGATTTCCTTCTCCCAAGAGTCCCATAAGTCCCAATCGTCCCATTAGTCCCACACCCGGGATCGAATCACTTCTCGCGAACACCGCCCCACCCCCGCAACCCGCCCAACTGACCCCAATCGCGTGTGGCCGTTTTGCACTACAATCGGGTTAACGCCCGGGAGCAGCATCGGTTTCTTAACTAGCTCCCCTTCGACCACCTTTGCTCGCCCTGGCTTTGCCTTCTCACTATGGACGAACTTGCCGCTAATCGACAGCTCTGCCTCGAGGCCCTCAGTTGCTGGTTCCTGACCGGCGCGACTGCTTCTGGCAAAACAGTCATCAGCCTCGAGCTGGCCGAGCGGCTCAATGCCGAAATCATCTCGCTCGATTCGATGTCAATTTATCGCCGGATGGACATCGGAACAGCAAAGCCCACTCTGGAGCAGCGAGCCAGCGTTCCGCACCATCTGATCGATATCCGCGACCCGCATGAAACCTTCAGCGTCTCGCAGTACCGCGATCTGGCTCATGCAGCTATCCGCGACATTCGCTCGCGGGGCAAGGAAGTCTTGTTCGTCGGCGGCTCAGCGCTCTACCTCAAGGCAATGCTTCGCGGGCTGTTCCAAGGCCCGCCTGCCGATTGGGATTTCCGCCGCGAAGTCGAAGCCGAAGTCG
>JBJTQD010000549.1:0-5263 GCA_046075445.1 Planctomycetota bacterium | reverse complement strand
AGGCATCAATGACAATCTCGGTCGCCCGCGCGGCGGACCCGGTGGCTACACCAAGTGGACTGGCGGACCGCCTCTCTTCTTGACCAGTTCAGGCGGCCCCAACGCCGTTCCCGAACCGGGTTCAATCGGCGTCCTCTTGGCCATCGGTGCCTGCGGAGCCCTCGTCCGTGGCCGCCGTAAAAGCTAAGACGGACCAAAGCTGAAGGCGAGAAATCTGAAACTCTGTGCAGGGCGTGGTCGTTGGACCACGCCCTTTTCTTTTAGCTCAATTCGCCCCGAAACTTTCCGGCGAGGCATTTGAGTGCCTCCTCCGCGCGAGCACCATCGACGATCACGTTCACTCGAACCTCGCTGGTGTTGAGCATCTCGACCGGAATCTGAGCCTGCATCAAAGCATCAAACATCCCGATCGCCATTCCGGTGTGGCTCCGCAGTCCAATCCCCGAGACAGTCAGCTTGGCAATTAACTCCTTCGCTTTGACCTCTGGCAGTCCCAATTCCTGAGACAGTTCTTTGGCCACAACTTGTGCTTGCTGGAACTGAGACCGCGGGACCGTGAACGACAGGTCGGAGTACTCGGCACTGAAGTAGCTCTGCAAAATCATATCGACAAAGATTCCTCGTTCAGCGAGTGACTCGAATACACGAGCCGCCACGCCGGCGCGGTTTGGCAGGCGGGGCAGCGTGATGCGCGATTGGGCCGTGTCCAGCGTCACGTCGTGAATGGTGAGCGCTTCCATATCGATGCCTCGCAGCCGGCTGATGACCTCGGCCGGGGAGAAGGCTTGAGGGTTTGTTTTCAAGCGTTCAAAGGGATTGGTAACCGCAGCCTCCGGTCGCTTATCCAACTGAAACTCTTCGTGCACGACGCGCAGGGCCTGTAATGCCTGCCCGCGGTCAACCAGAACCGAGATCTTGATCTCGCTCGTGGTGATCATTTGAATGTGAATCTCCGCGTTCGCGAGGCAGCGAAACATCCGCTTGGCAACACCGACTTGATGAGCCATCCCCAAGCCGACTGCCGAGATCTTGGAAGCGCTGTCGCTGCAATCGCCGAGTCGGGCTCCAAGTTGCTCGACAATCGGCTTAATGATGTTGAGCGTCTGCTCGTACTCTTCGCGAGGGACGGTGAAGCTGAGATTCGAGCGCCCATCAGCTGCCGGATTCTGCACGATCATGTCAACCGTGATCTTCTCAGCCGCGACCGGGGCAAAGATGCGATAGCAAGCTTCGGGGACGTCCGGGACGTCGAGCAACGAGATCCGCGCTTCGTTTTTCGTCAATGCCGCACCACTGACGGCTTGGTCCGGGGCTTCGGGTTCAGCGACGATCAACGAGCCAAGCCGGTCTGAGAAGCTGCTGCGGACATGGATCGGTACATTGAACTTCTTGCCGAATTCGATCGAGCGATTGTGCATGACGCTGGCACCGAGGCTGGCCAGCTCGAGCATCTCGTCATAGCTGACTTGCCGCGTCAGTCGGGCTTCGGGGAGCACCCGCGGGTCGGTCGTGTAGACGCCGTCGACGTCGGTGTAGATTTCGCATTGTTCTGCGCCGAGCACCGCGGCGAGGGCTACGGCGGTCGTATCGCTGCCGCCGCGGCCGAGCGTCGTGATGTCAAAGTTCTCGTCGATCCCCTGGAAGCCAGCCGCGATCACGATGTTACCTTCTTCGAGCAGTTTGCGGACTCGCTCAGTGGAGATGGATCGAATCCGGGCTTTGGTGTGCGAACTATCTGTGTGGATACCGATCTGGGCGCCGGTCAGGCTGACCGCTTTGTAGCCCAAGCTGGCGATCGCCATCGCCATCAGCGCGACGCTGACCTGCTCACCGGTCGCCAAGAGCATGTCCATTTCCCGGGCGTTGGGATGTTCGTTCACCTCATGAGCCAGAGCGATCAGGTGGTCAGTGTTTTTCCCCATCGCGCTGACGACCACAACGACTTGGTCGCCCGTCTGATGAGCGCGGATCGCTTTTCGCGCGGCGGAGAGAATCTTTTCGCTATCGGCAACGCTGGTGCCGCCAAATTTCTGGACAATCAGGGCCATGTTCGGTTTTCGGTTCGTTTGGTCAGTTCACGGGCGAATTGCCGTGCGAATTGAAAAGAGAGAATTTACTGAAGATTTCTGCGGTGAATAGACCCGAAGTGGGGGGAGGCGTGGGACAGATGGGACTTTTGGGACTCATGGGACTTTTGGGAGAGAAGCAGCCAGGTTCGAGCCGCACATGCGCGTTCGGCGGGGTTGGGAGACCCGCGCTGAGCGCGGCGGCTTTCCGCATTGTGCATTCCCAACTTGCTCGCGTTCAAATCACTCGGTCGCGGAGGATTTCGGTTGCTCCGTTTCGTCCGCAGGCTCCCATCACGCCGCCGCCGGGATGGCTGGCTGCTCCGCAGAGATAAAGACCTTTCAGTGGAGTGCGGTGGTCTGCCCAGCCAGCTACGGGACGCATCAGGTGGAGTTGATTCAAGTTCATGACGCCCTGAAAGATATTTCCACCAGTGAGTCCATACGTCCGTTCGAGTTCCAGCGGCGAGAGGAATTGGTAGTGCTCGACCGCATTGGGAATGTTGGGGGCGTACTCGCCGAGCAAACGGAGGCAGCGCTGAGCAAATGAGTTGCCGATCTCGTCCCAGGTTCCTTCGGCCAGCCGATACGGGGCGTATTGAATAAACATTGAGATCAGGTGCTTGCCTGGTGGAGCGACCGTGCTGTCGACGCTGGTGGGCATGGTGACTTCCAGAATCGGGCGTTCGCTGGGCCGACCGCAAAGGGCATCGGCATAAGCTCGTTCGAGCCATTCGACCGAGTCGCAGATGTGCATTGTGCCATGATGTTGCGGCCCGACACCGGGCTGGGGCAAGCACTTGAAGCGAGGCGGCTCGCTGAGTGCGACGTTGAGTTTGGCTGACGCAGAGTTGTAGTCAATTCGGTTAATGGCCGCGCGAAAATCGGTTGGCAAGTCTTGCGGCCTCAGAAAGCGATTGAACGTCAGATTGGAATCGACTGTCGAGGCGACGACCTTGGAGCGAAAGCTTCGGCCATCTTCCAAGGAGATGCCAGTAACGGCGCCGCCAGAGGTTTCGATCTTGGCGACGGGCGCGTCGAGCAGGATATCGACGCCGAGTTGCCGGCAGCTTTGAGCGATGGAATCAGCTAACCCGCCCATGCCACCGCGGACATAACCCCAGACGCCGCGGGCCCCGCCGGCAGTACCCATGACATGGTGCAGCAGCACATAAGCAGTTCCGGGGGAAGAGACCGAGGCGAACGCGCCGATGACCGCGTCGGTCGCCAGAGTCGCGCGGACCACATCGCTCTCGAACCAGCGTTCGAGAATCGGCCGGGCCGCTCCGACAAGTAGCTCAATCGCTTCCGGCAATTGTTGTCCCAACTGCCCCAGTGACTTTTGCATCTTCCAAGCAGCCATCAGGTCGCGAAGTTTCTTGCCGAGCGAAATCCTCCGGAAGCTGCGGGGCAGGGGCAGGACATCCGGCGCGGCTTTCATCAGAATCGGCTCGATCTTTTCCGCAACCGCTTCGAGCAAAGATTCGTATCGCGGATAGGCCTCAGCGTCTTTTTTTGAAAACTTCGAAATCTCTTCCTGGTTCCTCTTGCGATCAGGTCCGAGCAGCAAGTAGCGGTCGTCGCTGGTCGGAGTAAAGGAAGAAGGATCGCGGCGCAGGATTTCGAGGCCGTTTTCTTTCAGCCGCAATTCCTTGATCACCTCTGGCAGCAGCAAGCTGACCACATAAGCCGCAGTTGAGACTTTGTAACCGGGCCAAACCGGTTCACTGACGGAGCACCCGCCGAGGAGGTGGCGACGTTCGACAACGAGGACTTTCTTTTTGGCTCGAGCCAGATAGGCTGCCGCGATCAATCCATTATGTCCGCCACCGATCACAATGGCATCGTATTCCGACCGCACTGACTCAGCCATGAGCGGGCCTCCTGCACTTCAAAAATTCTCAAGCAAGCTCTGAAACAACACATTCCTCGCAGAATGTTGCCGCCAGTATACGCTACCTGAGCGCGGCGGTGTGCGAACGATGGATTCCGACGAGGTGAAATCGTTTTCGCGGGCGGAATCGGGTCGCCGCTCAACCCTTGATCCCGCTTCCCGTTGCCGTGCCGAGGAAGTGTCGCTGGGCGAGAATAAACAACAGCAACACTGGCAGCGTGATTAGTACTGCTGCTGCGAGGAACAGGTTGGTTTGGTCGCCGTAGGAACTGACGAAGCGTTCCAAGCCATAGGCCACGGGAAACTTTTCGGGGTCGCTCAAATACAGCAGCGGTCCGCCAAAGTTGTTCCACGTCTCGATCCACTGAAACAAGCCAACGGCAATCAGGGCCGGTGTCGAAAGCGGTACGACGATTCGCCAGAAGAGCCCCCAGTGTCCCAGTCCATCTAGTCGCCCCGCATCGAGCAGCGACTGGGGGATCGCCAGAAAAAACTGCCGAAGCAGAAAGATGAAAAAGGCTTCACCCAAAAAGCAAGGAAGGATGATCGCCCAGAGCGAGTCGTACAGCCCCAGTCCGCTGATCAACACAAACCGCGGGATCATCGTCACTTGCCAAGGCAACAGCAGCGTCATCATCACCGTCAAGAACAACCAGCGCGAGCCACTCCACTGGATCCGCGCGAGGCTGTAAGCGATCAGGCTGCACGACAACAGTGAACCCGCGACACAACCAAAACAGAGCAGCAGCGTGTTGCGAAAGTAGCTGCTCAGCGGCAAGGCTTCGAAAACGCGGCTGTAGTTTTCCCAAGCCCACTTCTCAGGCAGCAGTCCGTAAGGGTTCCGGGCCAGTTCTTCGTTGGTCTTCAGTGAACCCAGCACCATCAACAGCAGCGGCAGCGCAAAGAGCAGCGCCGACAACCAAAGCGCGATGACCACCCAGCGCGGCGTTCGCATCATTGCCCGCCTCGCTTTCCGGCAGTCGACGTTCGGCTGGGTGACAAGCTCTGCAGGTAATCCTCCAACTGTCGATTCGCGGCTTTCAATTCCTGCTCAGGCGAAAGACTCGGGTCGCTCGCAACGCGTTCAGCTGTTGACTCTAAAAGCCGCTGCAGATACCCCGCACCTCGCACGACCGGCGTCGGCTGCAGTTGCGGGGAACTGGCCAGCTGAACGAATTGACGAAAAATCGGATCGGCTGCGAGTGCGGCTTGATATTTCGCTTCGGACACGACCGCTGGTGTGACTGGGATCCAGCCGCCGGCGATCGCAACCTCTGCGGCGGTTTGGGAATTGCTCAGCCCG
>JBJTQD010000548.1:0-4834 GCA_046075445.1 Planctomycetota bacterium | reverse complement strand
GCCACCGAAGCGACCGAAAACTCGGCAGCCACGGCCGCAGGACGAGCCGCTGTTGCCACAAGCTGAACCGCAGCCGCTGTCGCAGCCACAGCAGCTTGAGCCACAGCCGCCATTGCCACAGCCAGCACCAGCAGCGCCGTTGCCGCAACCGCATGCGTTCGGTACAGAGACCGGAACTTCAACGGTGCGAGCAACTCGTTGGCAAACCTGAACCGCAACTTCTTCCGTGTAGTTTTCAGGAACCGAAACGGTGTAGGTTTCGGTCTTGTTTTGAGCTTGGCATTCCATCACGGTGACGGTGCGGGTTCGCTGTTCAGCAACCATGGTGGTAACCGGAACTTCGCGAGTCCGGGTTTCCATACGGGTGCGGGTAACCGGAACTTCGCGGGTGCGGGTTTAGGTGCGGCAGCGATTGACAACGACGTCACGGGTGCGGGTTTCCATCTTGGTCCGGGTTACCGGAACTTGACGGGTCTGGGTTTCCTGACGGCACTTGTTGACAGTGACGGTGCGAGTACGGGCTTCCATACGGCAGCGAGTTACCGGAACCTGACGGGTCTGGGTCTCGATGCGAGTACGGGTAACAGGAACTTCGCGGGTCTTGGTTTCAGAAACCATTCGAGTTACCGGAACTTCGCGGGTGCGATTTTCGGTGGTGTACTCGGTAACGTTAACCGTACGGGTCCGGGTTTCCGGCTTGTTGACGGTAACGTTGTAGGTGTATTCCTGAGCAACTTGACGGGACTTGTTTACGGTAACCGGAACTTGTTCGGTGACGAAGTTCGGAACCCAGACGCGTCGTTCAACAGTTTGAACGCCACAGTCACAAGCGTTTCCGCCAGCAACAACTGCACCGCCGTCAACGACTGAACCACCGCAGCCACCGCAGCCGGCAGCGGCAACGCCGCAACCGCCACAGCCATTGCCGCAGCTGGAAGCACATCCGCAAGACGAACCACAGCCGCTGTTGCAACCGCTGTTGCAGCCACCGCCGCAACCGCGACCACAGCCACCACCGAGGCGGCTGAACAAGCCACGGCGACCACCGCCGTTGCTGCCCCAAGAACCACCAGCGTAGCCACTGTTTCCGCAACCGCTGTTAACGGTTTCAACGCGAGTTTCCCAAGCGCCTTGGTCGCGGGTAACAGTTCGCATTTCGGTTTCTTGGTAGGTTTCGCAAACCATCCGGGTGCCAGTGCGGGCTTCGGTGGTTGGAACCATCACAGTGTAGGTCTGTTCGACCGACTTCTGAACTGGAACCTGAACAGTGTAGTTCTGGGTAACGTTCTCGGTGACTGGAGTGCAGACGGTGTAAGTCTGGGTAACGTTCTCGGTGTAAGGAACGCTGACCTGGTAGCTCTGGCCAACCATTTCGGTGTAAGGAACGCTTACGTTGTAAGACTGTTCAACTTGATCGGTGTAAGGAACGTTCACGGTGAAGGTCTGGTCGACCGTCTCGGTGTACGGTACGCACACGTTGTAGCTTTGTTGAACGGTCTCGGTGTAAGGAACGTTGACCGTGTACGACTGAGTTACGTTCTCGGTGTAAGGAACGCAAACGTTGTAGCTTTCGGTCCGGGTGCTGGTCTGAGGGACCATCACGGTGTATGCCTGTTCCTTCTGAACTGGAACTTGAACGTTAACGGTGACTTCACGCGAACGCTCTTCGGTGCGGTAGCGGGTGCGGGTAACGGTCCGCATTTCGGTGACCATCTGGTTTTCCCAAACGGTACGAGTCTGATACTGGATGGTGCTGCCACAGTTGCCGCAACCGTTGTCAACCATGCCGCTTCCGCCACAGCCACCACAAGGGGCCGAAACAGAGCGACCGAACAAACCGCCACATGGGCTGGCCACCTGGCCACAACCACAAGGCGAGTCGGCTTGGACTGCCGAGGTCGCGAAAGCGACGCAAGCGACAATCATCATCGCCAAAGAACGAAACTTCATAAAAAATCCTCCTCGAATCGAGTTGAAACTGAACGAACCGGTTATCTACTGACCAAGCCACTCGTAAAAAGCGCCGGTCATCAGGGAAGCTAAATTAGGTTAGATAGCGACTATTTAATGAAAATCAGGCCCCCATCTTAACCCCAGCAAAACAGCTGTCAACGACCAAGGTGTGCGACATTCTCGGGCTGGATTGGCCCTAAAAACCGCACAAATCCCGTGACAGAAGTTAACCAGTCTACCCTCCAATCCGCGAAAATCAATGGGACCCTGATAATTTGAGTATTTTTACTGACCTCCCTAAAGGGAGTAAGGAACAGCCACTAATGGGCGCTGACGAAGAAGAAATGAGAAAGCGGCGGAGTTAAACCACTGATTGCCGCTAAAAGGAAGCAAACGAAGAGGCAAAGGCCGGAGAGTTGAAAGAAGGGGAGCAGGCCCGCGAGGTTGGGGATTTACTGGGACGTGGCGGTTATGAACTCACTACGCCCTTCGCAAAGCCCTCGGGCATGCCACTCTCGGTTCACGTCGCAATACGCAGGACGTTCAGAACAAGTCCAAAAGAAAAAACGAGTCACGGTAAATTGCGCGTGATGGACGTTAGTTCTTGAAGATTCAAGCCAATAAAAAAGCGGCGTGGGCCGAGTTGGACCACGCCGCTTGAGAATGTTAACTGAGCCGGTGCGGGCGAGTAACCTGCGGTAATCCAAGCCGCTCGCACGCTGGCGTCAATTTCTACTTGTCGGAGTCGTCGTCTCCGTCGCCTTCAGCTTCGTCTCCCATTTCGCTGAAGAACTCATCGAAGGATTCCTCCCACGAGAGGGGAACGGCATCGGCTGGGAGGTCTGGGTCACCCGAGACCTTCAGCAGCGCGTTTTGAACTTCGCCGTCGACTCGCAATGTGACGAGGTAAGTTCCCAGTCCGGACCGTGGTCCAAACGCACCACGACCACCGCCACCCGGTCCACCTTGGCCGCCACCTCCGCCACCGCCCCCAAAACCTCCGCGACCACCGCGTTGGCCAGCGCCTGCAGCTTGGGCACGCGGCGTCGGACGGAAGTCCCACTCCAGAACGTGCATTCCCTTTTCGGTCTTGGCTTCGTCAAATCGTCGAACCACGTTTCCGAGTGCGTCGGAAACCGTCAGCTCAACATTCTGGGCGTTGGCGCCGAGCGAGTAAGCGACGCGAGCATTCGTTCCGGGATTTTGGCCGACGAAACGTCGCGGCCCGGTATCCCCTGCTCGCGCTTCGGATTGCCAGCGAATCACTTCCTGAGGTGCATAGAGCTTTGCCTTGGCGGCCATCGTCTCTTTCGAAACTTGGCGAATCGCCGAGACGTCGCCAATCCACAGCGCTCGGCCGTGAGTTGCGGCGACGATTTCACCCGACGTTGGATGTTGAGCAAAATCGTGTACGGCTACCGTCGGAAGCCCGCCGAACTTAGTCCAATTCTCACCGCGGTCGACGGAAACCCAAGCCCCGAATTCGCACCCCAAATAAAGCACGTTTTCGTTCTTGATATCTTCACGGACGACGCGAGTCGAACCGGCCGAACTCGGGAGGTTACCCCGAATCGACTTCCAAGTGCTGCCGGAATCTTCGCTAACGAAGACATAGGGTTCGTCATCGTTGCTGCGATGTCCGTCGAGCGTCATGTAAACGCGACCGGCTTTGTAACGGCTCGCTTCGAGGGCTGAAACCCAGCGCGGGCCTGGAATCAGCGACTCCAGCTTGCCGGTTTGAGCGGCTTCCTTCGCCTGACCCTCGCCAGCAGTGGCTGCCACTCCGCTGGCCTTGGCCGTGCGGTTAGCTTCGAAGCCAACTTGGAACTGGCCACCAGCCATGTCGATATCGCCGCTGAGCTTTTCGCCTTCGAGTTTCCCGTTGAAGTTCATCGAGAAGCGACCCGATTCGACGACCAATTCAACCGTCTTCTTTTCGGGATCGAACTTGCCGTCGGAGATTTCGTTATCGCCCCGCTGGCTGCTCATCGTCCCGGTGACCTTGTTTTCGGCACCGAGTTTCAAGTCCATCGTGAACTCACCCATCCCGCGGGGCATCTGGTCGGAAAGCATGTTTCCTTTCCAAGAGCCGGAGATTGGGTCGTCCTTGGCAGCGGCTGGAGCCGCGCCTTCTTGCTTTGCAGCTTCGGGCTTGGCTTCTTCCGCAGGCTTTTCAGTTGCGGGAGCGGCTTCGGCCTTGGGCTCTTCCTTTTTCTCGTCGGCCTTCTTCTCTTCCTGCTTTGGAGCCTCCTCCTGCTTCGGTTCCGCAGGTTTGGCTGGCTCCTCTTTCATCTCTTCCTGCTTGGGCTCTTCCTTCTTTTTAGCCGGAGCAGGTTCCTGCTTTTCAGCTGTCTTTTCGAGCGCACTCGACCACTCGGCGGAGAAAGGAAGTTTAATGTCGCCCATTTGGGAAGCAGCCATGTCGCCGTTGAGCTTCTTGCCTTCGACGATCGCGTTGAACGTTACGCTCAACTCATCGCTCTCGCCGACAAACGTGAGCTTCTTCGAGTCTGGCGAGTACTTGCCCTCGACGATCGGAAGTTCACCCATCATCGAGCTGATCTTGCCCGAGACTTCGTTCTTGTCGTTAACGATCAGTTCGATGTCGAATTCGAGCTTTCCGTTGGGGAGGTTTTCGTTTTCAGACGAAGCCTTGTAGACGCCCGAAACGCCGTCGTCTCTAGCTTCAGCTTGTTTCGCCGCCTTGGGCTTGGTCTCTTCCTTCTTCTCTTCGGCCTTCTTCTCCTCTTGCTTTGGAGCTTCCTCCTGCTTTGATTCCGCAGGCAGGGCTGACTCCTCTTTCATCTCTTCCTGCTTCGGCTTTTCAGTCTTTTCAGCCGGAGCAGGTTCCTGCTTTTCAGCTACCTTTTCGAGCGCACTC
>JBJTQD010000547.1:0-1405 GCA_046075445.1 Planctomycetota bacterium | reverse complement strand
AGCAGCAAATTCGATCCCTTGCGGAGGAGTTTGGCCAAATGTACGCGATTGCGTTCACCGCCCGACAGTGTGCCGACCTTTTTCTCCTGGTCCGTGCCACGGAAGTTAAACCGGCTGACATAAGCCCGCGAGTTGATCTTCCGCTTCCCGACTTCCAGATTATCTACTCCGCCTGTGATTTCCTCAAATACCGTATGGTCAGCTTTCAGCTCGTCGCGATTTTGATCGACATAGCCCAAGTCGACCGTCGTCCCCACGCGGAAAGCTCCGCCGTCGGGCGACTCCTGCCCGGTTAACATCCGGAAAAGCGTCGTCTTGCCAGCCCCGTTGGGGCCAATCACGCCGACGATCCCTCCCGGAGGCAAGCGGAAGCTCATATTCTCCATCAAGACGCGTTCGCCGTAGCCTTTGTTTACGGCCTGAGCCTCAATCACGAGGTCACCCAGTTGCCGCGTCGCTGGAATTTGAATCTCCAATTCCTGCTCACGCTCGCGATTGCTCTCGGCGACCAACTGGTCGTATGCATTGATACGGGCCTTATTCTTGGCCTGCCGCGCCCGCGGCGCCATCCGAATCCACTCCAACTCGCGTTCCAAAGTCTTTTGACGTGCTTCCGCTTGCTTCTCTTCCTTGATCAAGCGAGCCTGCTTCTGCTCCAGCCAAGAAGTGTAATTGCCCTCAAACGGAAAACCCTCGCCGCGGTCGAGTTCCAAAATCCAGCCCGCCACGTTGTCGAGGAAGTACCGATCGTGCGTCACCGCAACAATTGTCCCATGATAGTTCTGCAGCGTCCGCTCCAGCCAAGCCACCGAGTCGGCGTCGAGGTGGTTCGTCGGTTCATCGAGCAGCAATAAGTCCGGCTTCTCGAGTAGCAATTTGCAAAGCGCCACGCGACGCCGCTCACCACCGGAGAGCTTTGTGACATCTGCGTCCCGCGGAGGCAAATTCATCACGTCGAATGCAATCTCGATTTCCCGGTCGAGCTCCCAAGTCCCCGTCGCTTCGATCTGGTCCTGCACCCGAGCCATCTCGGCATAGATTTTCTCCAGCTGAGCATCACTCAGCGGTTCGCCGCATTTTGCGCTCAACTCGTTGTAACGCTCCAGCAACTTCCGTCGCCCGGCCACCGCCGACTGCACATTGCCCCAGACGTCCATGCTCGGATCGAGCTGCGGCTCTTGCGGGAGAAAGCCGCGAGTAAAGCCGTCGGTCAGGCGGGCTTCTCCGGAAAAGTCCTGGTCCAAGCCAGCCATAATCCGCAGCAGTGTACTCTTACCGGAGCCGTTCTTTCCGAGCACACCGATTTTCGCTCCGGGATAGAACGCCAGCCAAATGTTGTTCAGCACGGTGCGCGGCCCGTGCTTCTTGGTCAATTCCTTGATCGTGTAGATGTACTGACGACTCA
>JBJTQD010000546.1:0-4876 GCA_046075445.1 Planctomycetota bacterium | reverse complement strand
GAACGCGAAGGGAAGCCGGTCGAAATCGAGTTTAAAGTCGAAAGCATTGGCCCGGACAATTAGACGCCAGGCCGTGAGGGCGATGCGTTAATTTACAAGCCGACGCAACGTTCGGTTACCGATTAACGCTCGCCATCCTTCAGCGTTTTGATTTGCTCAAGCCCTCCGCGGGGAGAACTCCCGGCGGGCCTGATCTCCCTCGCAGAAAATACGAACCCTGAACGCGAACCTGCGGGCTTCGCCTTTCCAAATGCCAAATGCCATCGAACTGCGGGGAGTTACCAAGCGATTTGGAACGCAGACCGCCGTCAACCGACTCGACCTGCAGGTCCCCACTGGTTCGATCTATGGCTTTATTGGCCCCAACGGCAGCGGCAAGACAACGACGCTGCGGATGATTTTGCGGATCTTCCAGCCCGACAGTGGCCAAGTGATTGTGCTTGGTCGTGAGGCAGGGCAGGTTGCAGACGACCGCCTCGGTTATCTTCCCGAGGAGCGAGGGCTGTACAAACGGATGCGGGTCCGAGATCTGCTGACCTACTACTCTCGCCTCAAAGGACACTACGACTGCCAAAGCGACATCGATGATTGGCTACGGTTTCTCCAGGCCGACAGTTGGGGCAACAAGAAAATCGAAGCGCTCTCTAAAGGGATGGCCCAAAAAATTCAGTTTGTGGCGGCAGTGATCGCTCGTCCTCAACTCGTGATTTTAGACGAACCTTTCAGCGGCCTCGATCCTGTGAATATGGAGACTTTGCGGGACGCCGTTTTGCGCCTGCGAGAGCGCGGAACGACGATCATCTTTTCGACGCATGACATGGACATGGCGGAAGAGATGTGCGACACGATCTTCATGATCTTTCGCGGCAACAAAGTGCTTGATGGGTCACTCGAGGCAATTCAGAACCAATACGCGGCCGACTTGGTAAGAGTCGGTTTCGCAAACCCGGACGAGACGTTTCCTGAAATTCAGGGGATCAACGACTGCCGGCGAATCGATCGCTACTTCGAATTCCGACTTGCCGACCTGCGGCAATCGAGCCGCGTGCTGCAACAACTGGCCGAAGTCCGCCAAGTGGTTCACTACGAAATCATTCGCCCTTCATTGCATGACATCTTCGTCCGAATCGCCCGTCCAGAGGCGAGTCCAATCCCGGAATTGGTAAACAGTTCCTCCTGATTCACGCTGGGGCAAGTTACTACGGCCAGATACTGAAATTTCGATTGCCATCGCAAACCCACAAACGAATACTGACCCCGCAATAAGCGCATGCGAAAAATTCTGACGATTGCCGTTCGCGAATACAAAGCCATGGTCGCAACCAAGGCTTTCCTGATTTCGGTGATCATGATGCCGATTTTGATGTTCGGCAGTATCCTGACAGTGAACCTGGTCAAAAACGTCGCCGAAATCAAAGAGCGAAAGATCGCGATTCTGGACCCTGACGGCAAAATTTTTCCGATTCTGGAGGCGAGTGCGAACGCTCGAAACGAGCAACTGAAGGCATCGCTGAAAGTCGAAGAAAAGCAGCCGAACGCGGATGAAAAAAGTCCAGCGACCAAACCCGCCCTGAAGAGTGACGACGGATTACCGAGCGCCGTGAAAGGGGAATACCTCTACCTCAACCGCTTGGAAGCTACCGAGTCGAATGACGAACTGAGAGCTGACCTCTCGGATAAAGTTCGCAGTGGCGAGCTTTATGGTTTTGTCGAGATCCCGGGCGGGCTGATCGACCTGCCGCCAGCGGAACAGAAGATTCTGTTTTACTCCCAAGACTCGAGCATTTCCGAGTCGCGAGCTTGGATGACGGCGGTCGTCAATGAATTTCTCAAATATCAGCGACTGACCGCAGCGGGAATCGACCCGCTGCTCGTGGCCAAGGCGAGTCTGCCGGTTACGGTCAGCGGAATGGGACTGGTCACACGTTCCTCGGGCGGCAGCATCAGCGAGGCAAAAGAGAAAAACCCATTGACGGATATCTTCCTGCCGATGGGTGCGATGATGTTCATGTTCCTCGTGATTTTCATGGCTTCCCAGCCCATGCTGGAGTCCGTCCTCGAGGAGAAGTCCCAACGAATCGCCGAGGTCTTGCTGGGAAGTGCGAACCCATTCCAACTGATGCTCGGGAAACTGCTCGGCACAGTGGGCGGTTCAATGACGATCTTCCTGATCTATCTGGCGGGAGGCATCTTCTTTGCTCGCAACCGTGGACTGATGGACAACATCCCCATGGAATTGATTCCCTGGTTTTTCGTTTTCCAGCTGCTCGGCGTCCTGTTCTACGCCTCTTTGTTTATGGCAGTCGGGGCGAGCGTCTCGCAACTGAAAGAGGCATCGGCGATGCTGATGCCGGTCTGGATGCTACTGATGCTCCCTATTTTCATCTGGCTGCCAATTGTTCAAGATCCAAACGGGTCGCTGGCTCGTTGGATTTCGCTCTTCCCGCCCGCGACGTCGACGACGATGGTTTTGCGTTTGGCGACTGGCGTCTCGATTCCGCTCTGGGAACTCGTCCTCGGGACGATTTTGCTGTTGGTTAGCACAGCGGTAGTGGTCGTTGTCGCTGGCAGAATTTTCCGCGTCGGGATGCTATGGCAAGGTAAAGTCCCACGCTTTTCAGAGCTGTTGCGCTGGGCGCTCACTGGCTAGACGGGTGGCTTCCTTTTTCAAACTTTTTCGCAGGAGGAACTGAGGCATGAATTTTCTCAGCGAGCCGCTGCTCAACAACCCTCAGAAACTCGAAATCGCTCGTAACTGGCTCCCCCGCTACACGGGAATGCCGCTGGACCAGTTTGGCGACTATGTCCTGCTGACCAACTTCCACGACTATGTGGAGCGGTTTGCAAACAAGTTTGACTGCGAGATACGCGGCGTAGGACGGCCAATGCAGGCTGCGACCAACGCGTCTGGTCTGACAATCATCAACTTCGGTATGGGTTCGGCCAACGCAGCGACGATCATGGATCTGCTATCTGCCCGCCAGCCGAAAGGCGTGCTCTTCCTTGGCAAGTGCGGGGGGCTGAAGACATCGACTGAAATCGGCCATTTCATCCTCCCGATCGCCGCGATTCGAGGTGAGGGAACGAGCCTCGACTATTTTCCGCCCGAGGTTCCAGCGCTGCCCAGCTTCAAACTGCACAAGTTTGTTTCAGACAAAATTCTGCAGCGAAAACTGGAGTACCGCACCGGGGTCGTCTACACGACCAACCGTCGGCTCTGGGAACACGACCTGGCTTTCCGCGATCGGCTGATCGCAATGACTTGCATTGGGATTGAGATGGAGACGGCGACAATCTTTATCGTCGGGCATCACAATGCAATTTCGCGGGGAGCGTTGCTGCTGGTCAGCGACGTGCCGATCACGCCCGATGGGGTAAAGACAGAAGAATCGGATCGTCGCGTAACGACCGAATGGTCGCAAATTCATTTGGATATAGGGATTGAAGCGATGACCGAACTGGGACATCGCGGCGAGCAAATTCGTCACTTTCATTACTAGACTGACATTTCTGGCTCTCGAGCGATTTCTGCTCCACTCTTTTTCGTTGGTTGGGGGGGCGGTTACCATCTCTTCGCGGGGACGGTTAGCCGTTGACCAAAGCCAACACGCCCTCGGCAGCTTGGCGTTTCCTTTGCCCGAACTCATGACCTCTACCACCGCTCGCGACGAATTCAAACCATGCCATCATCGGTGCAATCCACTGTCTCTACGACTCGCATCGCTTCGCCACCTCTGATTAGGGGGCCGCTGTTGATTACCGGAGTTGCCGGCGTTGCGGGGCTCAACGCGCTGCACTGGTTTCGCGAAAAGTATGGGGACCAAATTACCGGTCAGCGCCCGGCGCGGAATTGGCCACTCCGGGGCCCCGGGATCATTGGGCTGGACCTTGAAGACATCGCGGCGACTCGCGAGTTGCTGGTCGATGGTGGATATCAAGCAGTGGTCAATTGCGGAGGAAGCTGCGCTCTGAAGTCTTGCGAATTAGATGAGCGGATGGCTCGCAGGGTAAATGTTGAAAGCGTCGCCTGTTTGCTTGATGCGATGGAAGGATTGCCACTGCGGTTCATCCACCTTTCGATCGACTTGGTTTACTCCGGCACGCGCGGCGGGAATCATGTTGAGTCCGACCCGCCAGACCCAGTCACAATTTACGGCAAGACGATGGTTGAGGCGGAGGCGTTGATTCTCGCGCGGCGGCCCGATGCGTGCATCGGCCGAATTTCGCTGCCAATGGGAATCAGTTTTAACGGGCATGCCGGGGCGATCGACTGGATCCAGAATCGTTTTAAGCAAGGCAAACCGGCGACTTTGTACTACGACGAAATTCGCACGCCAACTTATGTCGAGTGTCTCAACGAAGTACTTGAAGAGTTGCTGGCGAGCGATATTTCCGGCTTGTTGCACCTTGGCGGTACAAGACGACTGTCGCTCAACGAGATTGCTCAGATTGTGAACCGGGTTGGAGGCTACGACCCAGACTTGCTGCGTGGCTGCTATCGAATTGAGGCAGGGCCAATCCCACCAAGAGCCGGCAACGTGACCATGCAGTCGGCGAAACTGGCTGAGTTACTGAACCGCCAGCCGTTTGCGCCTTGGCCCTATTTCGAAGAACTCGTCCCGACCGACCGCCAGTGGCATTACCGCCGAGATGGCTTTGCCGGGGCGCCAGAACTGATTCGCCGGTTGCTCTACCAGCGACCGCCATCCGGGCAAACGCTCAAGGATTTCTTGGGGGCCTAGGCGGGTGGCGGGTCGGTGAGGCTTAAAGATTGGGGATTCCTCTGGGCCGCACGTCCTTGAGGCTTTGCGAAGGGCGTGGTGAAGCGGACTTGAGCGTTCCTATGGTACACGGCTCTTCTGGCCAACGGCCTTTC
>JBJTQD010000545.1:0-948 GCA_046075445.1 Planctomycetota bacterium | reverse complement strand
GAGGAAGCCCAGCGGATCATCCGCTCCTATACCGACGAAGTTCGCACTGACCCGGTCGAGAAACTTAACCTGGGGGATGGGCTCGCGGTTGATGATTTTTTGCATCGCTCCCTCTGGCGAAGGCCGACTTGGAGTGACTATCAGCGGTTGGCTGAAGAGAGCGAGTACGCGGCGTGGGTGATCTACAACCGGTACTACCTCAATCACTTTACGGTCAGCGTCCACAACCTGCCGGCTGGATACAACACGATCGCCGAGTACAACGCTTACCTTGAGAAGAATGGCTTCAAGCTGAATGATTCGGGGGGCAAAGCAAAGACGAGTCCCGACGGTTTGCTGATTCAGAGTTCGACGGTTGCCGAGATGGTGAATGCCGAGTTCTCGGATGGACAAGGGGGAACCGTTTGCCAGCCGATTTCCGGTTCCTACGTCGAGTTCGCCGAACGGCGGGTCTTACCGCAATTTGCGAATCTCGCCGGAAGTGATGTACGGCGCGAACATCGGCGCGACGGTTTCGAGGCAAACAACGCAGACAAGATTTTCGAGAGCACTTACAGCGCGCAGACTGGCCGGAGATAGCCCCAGGCAAGCGTCTGCATTGATTTAATCAACTCAGCAAAACAAAAACAGCCGCAGGGCGAACCGAAATGGTCGCCCTGCGGCTGTTTGCTTTTCGGGATTTACGCTCGCTTTACTTGCCGATGCAGTAGAGCGAGTTGTCGGAGCGAATGAAGATTTCGCCGTTGGAGATCGCCGGGCTGGCGTTGAACGGGCCTGCATCACCCGCGAACTCGTTGGTTGCCAACCGTTCAAACTGCTCGCCCGCCTTGATGACGTGGATCTTTCCGCTGCGCTGCACCATGTAAATCAAGTCTCCGGCCGCAACGGGTGAAGCGTAATCGCTCGTCGGGCTGCGGCGCTGGCCCGGAGCCGCTGCGGCCGCGGGGC
>JBJTQD010000544.1:0-1478 GCA_046075445.1 Planctomycetota bacterium | reverse complement strand
TCGTAGGCGATGGTGCGAGCCATCACCTCTCCAGCTTGAGCGGCCTCTTCCAAAATCTTTTTCTGTCTCGCGGTCGGAGCAAAAGGCTTGCCCTTTTCGATGCCCAGCGGTTGCAGCATTCCCATCACCATCCGATCTCTTTCGTGCACGGGTTCCTCGTTGATGATCTTGGCGAGCCCCTCCCAGTAAGCGAGCCCCCTCGGTTGCATGCCGCTCCACTTGCGGCCGTTCGGCGAGACATGGCGAGTCGTGGGCGGATTCTCCCGTTGGCTGTAGGGATAAATCTTTAAACCGTCGATCAGTGCTCGCGCCTTGACTGCATCGGGATCGAGTGCGCGGTGGGCTGACCAAATATTCACCGTCGGAGAACGGAACACGTAATAACCTTCCGGCTTCATGTCGGGGTCATCGGGACCGAGGATCAAGTACTTTCCACCAGCGCCTTTATCCGGTCCGGTTTGACCGGAGTCGGTAATTGGCCGCTGCCAGAAGTCGGTAAAGCCTCCCGCAGTCGGGCCGGCCGGAACTTCAAACACCAGCGGCCCCGTCTCCTTCAAGTTGGGAAACGCCATGATGTAAGGTGTCGTCGCGTTGGCGGTCAGCAGGCCAAGCTTGTCTTGAAAGGTAAGGTAATCGACGTAGTCGCACTTGCCCGCTTCAAACTTGGTCAGGTGTTCATTTTGCCACTGCTGCATCGCCATCAGCGGCAAGGCCCACAGGTAAGCTTGACAGGCTCGCTGGTAGTCAATGTCGTCGAAGACTTTTTCAACCGTCGCCGCACTCGGGTATCCGTTCACTAGCTCAAGCTTTCCGGACCTCGTTTCGACACTACCGTTGGTTGGCAAATCTTGCGCATCGAACGCGGTCGATGCGACAACAAGCCCCAAAGCCGTCGCGATGCCAAGGATTCGTCGAACGTGTTTCATAGATGACAATCCAGTGCTCAAAGAGGATAGGAATTAGCAAAAGCGGAGCGAGGCCAAGCGACAATGACCGCCGCCCGATGAGTCACCCGCAATCTGCCCGGACGCCCAGCGTCGGTCAACTCACCCTCGCGAATCAGCCAGAGATTTGCCCGAAAGACATGAAGATTTAACAGAGAGACGGGGGGCAAATAACGAATTGCCCTTCGTCCCCTTTTTTCCTTAAGGTCTGGCCTTGGGTGTTTGACTAAAAGTGTTTTTGGTGCCGGATTTCCTTTTATTGGGCACGAAATCGTCAAAACGCGCGATTCGTGCCGCAGTCTTTTGTTTTGTTAAAGGCACTAAAGCGACGAAGTTACCTTTTGTCGGTTGTGAGCTTGAGTTCGTAAACTCCTTGCGAAGGAAAATAGGTTCTTCAGGAATTTTAGTGGGTAACCCGGGGAAACGCGAGGTTCGGTAGAATTGGGTTCATGAACGAACTTAATGCACACTACGGCTTGTTACTTGGGCTGAACGATTCCTGGGAAGTGGTCGAGGTCAACGTCGACCCGGAGG
>JBJTQD010000543.1:0-5450 GCA_046075445.1 Planctomycetota bacterium | reverse complement strand
CGCGGTCGCCGCGGTCGTCAGTTCCACGGCCAGCACCATCGCGGCCGCCGGCAGGACGACGAGCGGCTTGCGATCCGCGTGTCGGCGATTGCTCAAGGGGTTCATCGCCTTCGTCTTCTGCGGCGAATTCAGGAGCTGACTCTCGGTTTGGTCGTTTTGCTGAACGCGGAGGGCGATCTTCAAATCGCTGGTCGCGACGCGAGCCACGCGGGGCAGGCGCTGGCGCATCGTCACCGCTTTCCTCGAAATCAGCCTCAGCCCGAGCCGAAACACTTCGCTCATCGGATGCTTGGCGAGGTTCGTCCCCGCGGCCGCGACCTCGTCGGCCTCGTCGTCGGCGTCTTCCTCGTGAATCGGAATCGCTGTCATCCTCAGCATCTTCGCGGCCAAAAGAACCTGATTCGCGGGCTTCCGGGTCGAGTTCCTCGATGGCAAACTCGACGTAACCTTCTTCGACTTCGACGAGATCGTCTCCGCCCAGGTCGGCATCGATGATTTCGATTTCTTCCACGTCATCGACGGTGCGAGGTTTTCGCTCTTCAGGAGGCTGTGTTGGAATGAACAAGTCGGCCAGAGGCTCAGCGGCAGGTGGTTCAACTCCACGCGGTTCGGCTTTGCGGGCTTCTGGCGTGGCTTCTTTTGATTCGCCGCTCTTCAATCCAAGCATGGCAGCGAGGCGTTCCCAATGTGACATCTGTTTCTTTTCTGTTGGTTTGCTTTCGGCGTTTGAGTCGGAAGGCTGAGCCGCGCTGGGAGACGTTCTCCCGGATGCGGCGGTGTTTGGTTGTGTACGTTCCGGTCGACCAGCCGATTGCTGGCCGCCTTGGCTGCTTTTCCCACGTCCCGCGTTCCCTCGACTTTGGTCCGGGCGATTGCTTTGAGCAGGTCGCTCCGAGCCTTGGTTGCCTCGGTCTTGGTTGCCGCGGCCTTGTTGTTCCCGGCCTCGGTCTTGCCGGGGGCGTTGTTCGCCCGATGCTGCGGGGCGCGAGCCTGCGGGGCGTTCCTCTCCGCGTTTGGGCTGTTCACCAGATTGGCGATCGCTTTCTTTGCCGCTGGACTGGCCGCGATGGCTTCCTCGTTCACGACCGCGTTCTCCACTACGACTTCCGCCGCGCTGATCGCTTCGAGATCGTTGGTCACCGCGACCACGCTGTTCGCCCCGAGGTCGCTGCTCACCTCGCGAATGTTGCCGCGAACTAGCTTGCCGCGATTTGTCGGAAGTTCCACCGAATGAGGAGTCAGAATCATCATCCAGCGGCTCGCCAGCATCGTCTCCGAGCGCTGAGCGGACTTCGTCCAGGTCTGGTGGTGCCGCGGTCTCGTCGTCGTCATCGACTACCGGCTCAAATTCCCGGCCACCGGCTCCAAAAAGTTCCATGAAATCGTCACCGGCAGGAATTGGCCGACGCGGGTCATTGGGCAGATAGTCGTTGTCGTCTGGGTTATAAGCCATTGAATTCAACGCAAATGAAAAAGCAGATGCGATTAAAGGAACCGATGTGGATTGGAAGTCGGCTGGTCATCACCGATTACGAAAAACTTGCGAAGCGGTTTTGACACCGCCAAGAGAGCCTGAGTCGCTCGATAATCACCCGGAATTATAGCGAACCCCGCGATCGCCGTAATGGAGCCGAAACAAAAAAGGGACCCGATTTTGCTCGGATCCCTTTGAGACATTGAGAAATAAATTAGCTAAGCCCGGAACGCTCGTGACTAGTAACCACGTCGCAGGACCATGCTTCCGTTGTCAGCCACAGGCAACAAAGGTTGGTCGTAATTGCGGTACCAACTGCGGCCCATCGGACGCCAGGACATACCGACAAACACATTCCACGCATCGTTTGAGTTGCCAGAGAAAGTCGTCGGCTCTGGGTGATCCTTGGGGAAGAGGTAGGTAAAGCCCGAGTTAATTGCCCATCGCTCGGTCAACGGGATGTCGTATTCGACGCCGCCGACGACGTGGCTTTCATCGGTCCAGCCGAGGAAGAAGTCAGCCCAACCGCCGTTGACACATCCATTTCGGAAGTAGAAGCGGCTTTGGTTGTAGGTTCCCGTTCGCAGGTCACTGAAGCTCGTTCCATCGATGACGCCGTTGGAAACCCAGTCTTGCACGTTTTTGCTGAAGCGGAACCCGAAGGCAGAGCCAGTCGGATAGACCCAAGCCAAGTCACCTCGCATCTGAATCACCTCGACGTCGGTGAACCAGTTTTCGCGGAGATAATCCATCACCACGCCAAACTGCAAGCCGTAGTCAACGCGGCGATAAAAGCCGGTAGTCAGGAACAGTTGGTCCCGATTATCAGAGGAAAACAGGTCTCCACTGTAGTCGCTTTGAACCGTTCTCACACCGATTTGTCCGGATACCAAGCCACAGGTCAACTGTCGCAGCGGCAGCCCGACGTTTAAGCCAGAGTAGAAGCCAAAGCTGCAATCTCCGTAGCGTTCATTTGAGCCCGGAACCAAGAAGGAAGAGCTCTGGAAAGCCTGGGCTCCACCGAAGTATTCCGCGTCGCGGAGGATTCGGCCAAGTCCAAACATCCAGCAGTCGGCGATGTATCCCGGCGGCACTCCACCGACTCGGCCATATCCAATACAGTCTTGACAGCCAGTTTCGCAACCACCGCAAGAAACGCAGTCGCTGCAGGACCCGCAGCCGCCGCAGTCTTCAAAGTAGCTCTCGCCGACAACGGTTCCATCGATCCCCTCTTCGTAATAGGCTCCGTCGTAGGCCATCTGCGGCTGAGCCTGAGCAGGGGCGGCTTGGGTTGCCGGAGCCGAAGGGGCCATCGTCTGTGGGGCCGGCATGCTTTGCCGTGGGACCGGAGCTTCAATCGCTTGGTCCGCTTGAGCCGTTCTGTATTTCTGAGGAAGGTAGCCGTTCGTGCCGCGAGCGGCTGTCGGAGCAACCCGGCCAGGAGCCGCTTGCGATGCAATGCGGCTCGCTTGATTTGGCATCGGAGCATACTCAACCGGCCTGTCCGTCACTCCGGGCTCGCGCATCGATTCAGCGCGCCGCGGGGGCTGTCGTGACTCAAACATTCCCACGCCCTGCTGGCGGTCGGCTTTCCATGAACTTTGGCCAGCCGAACGGCTGGTTTGAGCAAAGGCAGCTTGATTTCCCGCAGCGTTTGCCAGAATCGCTACCAACAGCACTAACGTGAGGCGTCGCATCTAGAAATTCCTTGTTTAAACCAAGTCCGATCGCACGATCGGTTCCCGCTTCGGGAACTGGACCTTGTCGGAATAGTCATCGGAATCGGCAAACTGAGTTCTTTCGTCAAATCCTCAGCAATCGGCAAACTTTCCGCAGATTAACAGCTAGCAGTCGCCCTCGCAGATGAATTGCTCTCTGTCGGTGGGGGCGCGGTTTGGTTCGCCCCGAGCAGGGGGCTATAGTGAACAGATTCCTTGCGGGATGAAACGAACAAGCATTTAGCTGGATTGGGAGTTGGGGAGAGCAACAAATGGCTCAGGCTGTTGGCGTGATTTTAGCGGCAGGTAAGGGAACTCGAATGAAGTCTGAGTTGCCCAAGGTGCTCTGTGAAGCCGCAGGGCGACCGCTGGTGAAATATGTGATCGACTCGCTCCGCACGGCCGGGGTCGGTCGCTTGCTCGCGGTCGTTGGCTACCGCGAAGAGTTAGTCCGCGAGACTTTGGCAAACGAGGCTGACCTTGGCTTTGCCAGTCAAACGGAACAACTCGGGACGGGGCATGCGGTGATGATGTGTCGCGAGGCGCTTGCAGGGCACTCCGGCCCCGTCGTGATCGTCGCGGGTGATTCGCCGATGCTGCAGGCCAGTTCCATCCGCGCGTTGCTCGACGATTTTGCTGCCAACCAACCGGCCTGTTTACTTGGGACCTTGAAGCATCCCAGCCCGCATGGCTTGGGGAGAATTGTCCGCGATAACTCCGGCAAGTTTGTCCGAATCGTGGAAGAAAAAGACGCAACGGACCAGGAGCGGGCGATCAACGAGGTGAACATGAGCACCTACGTCTTCGATTGCCAGAAGATGCTCGCCGCACTGGGACAATTGACTGCCAATAACAAACAGCGCGAGTACTACATCACGGACCTGCCTGAAATTCTGCTGCGGCAAGGTGAAGATGTTCGGGCTTTGGCGTGCCTGCAACCAATCGAGGCACTCAGTGTCAACACGGTCGACCAGTTGGCTGAAGTGGAAGCGGCCTTGGCTGCTCAGTCTCGCTAGGAAACCGGCGATTTTTTCGGAATGAGCCAAACAGCGAGTGGTGATCGGCGGCTTGCTCAGCGCAGGCTTCGTCATTTTTTGCCGCACTGTGCAGGGGGCAAAAAACGCTTAAGATAGGCCTTCACTGGGGAACCGTTCAGGCGTTCCAGCGAAGCCCTGAGGGGGCTTGGGCCGGCCGTTCGGAACCGAATGGGGAGCGATGAGATAGCGATGCGCGAGTTGAAGATTTTCAGTGGCCGGGCAAACCTGCCCTTGTCGCAAAAGATTTGCGAGTTTCTGAACCTGGAAATTGGTAGCTGCAAGTTCCAGACATTTCCCGACGGGGAATTTCACTGCAAGATTGAAGATGTCCGCGGCCGGGATGTTTTTCTCGTCCAGCCCACCTGTCCGCCGGTAAACGACAACCTGATGGAGTTGTTGATTTTGATTGACACTTGCCGCCGAGCGAGTGCCGAGCGAATTACGGCTGTCATCCCGTACTTTGGCTATGCTCGACAAGATCGCAAAGACGAAGGACGCGTGCCGATCACGGCCAAGTTGGTCGCGAACCTGATCACTCGAGCCGGCGCGGACCGGGTCTTGGCCATGGACTTGCATGCGGCTCAGATTCAGGGATTCTTCGACGTACCCGTTGATCACTTGTACGCCGGGGCCGTGCTCACCGGGTATTTTCGCAACAAGTTCAAAAACCCCGACGACTTGGTGATCGTCAGTCCGGACGAAGGGAGTATCAAGCGAGCCGTGGGCCACGCCAAACGATTGGGCGGCAAACTGGCGATCATCGACAAACGTCGCTTGGGTGCTGAGACGACCAAGCAAGAGAACATTATTGGCGGACCAGTCGAGGGAAAAATCGCGCTGATGTTCGACGACATGATTAGCACGGGCGGTTCGATCTGCGGAGCTGCCGAGTTGCTGAAAGCGAAAGGAGCTCGCGAAATCCACGTCGGCGCCAGTCACGGTGTCTTCGCCGGGCAAGCGCTGGAGAAACTGGCGAAGGCGCCTGTCGACAGCGTGGTCGTCACCGACTCGATCCCGCTGCCGGAAGAAAAACTTCATCCCAAAGTCGTGCGGCTTTCTGTGGCCTCGCTACTCGGGGAAGCGATTCGGAGAATTCATCAGCACAAGTCGATCAGCGGAATCTTCTCTGATGAGCCGAGCGTAGGCGGTTAGAGCTTTGCGTTTGACCTGGCTCTACTTCGGGCTGACCTGGCTCTACTTCGGGCTGACCTGGCTCTACTT
>JBJTQD010000542.1:0-1703 GCA_046075445.1 Planctomycetota bacterium | reverse complement strand
AAGTCGAAGCCGAAGTCGAACAACTCGGCGACGCCGCGCTGCACGATCGACTGCAGCAAGTCGACCCGGTTTCGGCTCATCGCCTGCACGTCAACGACCGCCGCCGCATCATTCGAGCGTTGGAAGTGCTTCGTCAAACCGGTAAACCGATCAGTCACTGGCAATTGGAATTCGACTACGCTACTCCGGCCGACAAATGTCGCGTCTTTACGATTCGCCGCCCGCGAGCCGAATTGCACCAGCGAATTGCCGCTCGCGTCGAAGGGATGTTCGCGCAGGGACTAGTCGACGAAGTCCGCGGTCTGCTCGCCACCGGCAAAGAGCTCAGCCATACAGCTCAACAAGCCGTCGGCTACTGCGAAGTGCTCGCCTACCTCGCGGGTGCAATGGACCTGCCAACGACGAAGGAACGCGTCCTGATTCGGACTCGTCGTTTCGCGCGACATCAGGAAACCTGGTTCCGCGGACTAAGCGAATGCCGCATCCTCGACCTGAGCACAGAAGAAACCCCAGCCGACACCGCCGATCGCATCATCGGTACCCAATCCGCAACCGCTCAGTAAACTCCCTCTCTCACATAAACCAACCGCTCAGCTCAAAGAGCCACGCGTCAACCGCAGACTCCCCTGCTCTTCCCCCTGCGCCTCCGTGCCTCCGTGCCTCCGTGAGAGCCACTCTTCCGCACTCACAAGTGACGTTCGATCTCGTCGCTGGAGCGACTGGGGACAATCGCTCTACGATCGCTAATCCTTCTTCTTAACTTCAATCCCCAGCTCACGGAGTTGCCGATCGTCGACCAGATTGGGCGCTTCGGTCATTAAGTCGATCGCCTTGGCCGTCTTGGGGAAAGTCACACAGTCGCGAATGTTATCCAGACCGGCGAACAACATGATCAGCCGGTCGATCCCCAGCGCGATCCCTCCGTGCGGCGGAGCTCCATAACGCAGCGCCTCAAGCAGAAAGCCGAAACGATGCTCGGCTTCTTCGAGTGTCATCCCAAGCAACTGGAAGACCTTTTGCTGAGTCAGATTGTCGTGGATTCGGATCGTCCCACCACCCGCTTCGTACCCGTTAATCACGAGGTCGTAAGCCTTGGCTCGGACGCCAGCGGGATCCGACTCGAGTTTGGGCAAGTCGCTGTCCAGCGGCGCGGTGAACGGATGGTGCATCGCGGCCCAGCGGTTCTCCTCTGCGTCGTGAGCGAACATCGGGAAACGGACCACCCAAGAAAAGTGCATCTGGTTCGGGTCGTAGAGTTTCAGCTCCAACCCCAAACGCCGCCGCAGCCCGTAGAGTGCCTTGCCGGCTCGCTCGTATTCATCAGCCGCAAACAGCAACACGCTGCCCGACACCGCTCCAGTCAGCTGCGCGAGGCTGGCCAACTGCGGCTCGGTGAAATTCTTGGCGATCGGTCCCTCGAGTTTGCCTTCCGGCGTGCACTTCAGCCAAGCGAGTCCCTTCAGACCGAAGTCTTCCTGGACGAACAGAGTCAATTCGTCGATCTTCTTCCGGGTGAACAGCTCGGCTGCATTCGGAACGTTGATCGCCCGAATCGACTTTCCTTCATCTACAGCGCCGCGGAAGATCCGGAAGTCCACCGTCTTGGCCCAGTCGCTGCAATCGATCAGCTCCATACCGAAACGCAAGTCAGGCGCATCGTGGCCGAACCTTCGCATCGCTTCGTCATAAGTCATTCGCGGTAG
>JBJTQD010000541.1:0-2636 GCA_046075445.1 Planctomycetota bacterium | reverse complement strand
TCTAGCTTCACGCAGCGATTTTTCTCACAATCCCCGCCCCTGCGGGAGTAGCCCGAGGGGACGGATTCCCGGTCGATCGATACGGACCGGTCCGGCATGCTGTTTTCTGAGCCTCGCAGAGAAATTGCGGCTGAGCCATGGCCAAGTACCAATTACACCTGTCCAAGCCGGTCAAATCCGTTGGAAGGCTGGAGTCACTTCGCGGCGATCCGCTGGCGGTCAACCTGATTGAGCTTCCCGGTCGAGAGTCATCGGGCACCAGCAAGGAAAAGGCGGCGCGGGCTCCGAGTGACGAAGAGAAGCGACTGCAGCAGCAGTTCCAGCAACTAGAGCAAGAGGTTGCTGCGAGCGTTCAAAAGATTGGGCAAAAGCTCGAAGAGCTAACCGGGGTTCAGCAGAATCAGCAAGTGGAGTTTCGACAACTCGCCGTGCGACTGGCGATGATTGCCACTCGCACGGTTCTGCGGCAAATGAATCACGAGACCGAGCAGCGGTTGGAGCAGTTGGTGAGCGAAGGGCTCGGCCAAATGCCGGGCGTTGAAGCCGTTACGGTCAGATTGCATCCGACGCAATGCGATAAGTTGGCTTATCACTTCGATGAGTTGGCGAGTCAACGCAAGCTCCGTTTTCTCCCCGACCCGCTGGTGCGACCGGGCGAGGTCACACTCGAGCATCCGCTGTTTAGTTTGACCAGCGACCTGAACGAGCAATTGAATCAGATGGAACAAGCACTCAACGAGGAGATGCTCCACTGATGACATTTGATTACAAGCGAATCGAAAATGCTTTGAGAAGGGTTCGTCCCTTTCAAACGAATGGCACTTTGCACAGTGCTCAAGGGGCGATCACAGCGACCATTCCCGCGGGAATCGGGCAGTTGTGCCGAGTCGAAGGTCGGGATGGGAGACGCTCACTTGCGGAAGTGATTGGTTTCGATGGCGAACATGTGCAGATCATGCCTTTCTCGCATCAGACGAATTTGCAGCGCGGCGATCGGGTGACGGACCTGCGTCGGCCCTTCGAAATTCCGGTGGGAATGGGATTGCTTGGCCGCGTGATCAATTGTTTGGGAGAGCCGATCGATGGTCTCGGGCCTTTAGGGCAGTGCCGCTCGATACCGCTGCAGGTCAGTGCTCCGCCTCCAATGTCGCGCAAGCCCATCGACAAGATTTTTGTAACGGGACAGCGGGCGATCGACTCGATGCTGACGTTGGGAGTCGGTCAACGCGTCGGCCTGATGGCGGGTAGCGGTGTGGGCAAAAGCACATTGCTCGGAGAAATCGCTAAGTATGCCAGTGCCGATTTGAATGTGGTCGCCCTGATTGGCGAACGCGGTCGCGAAGTTCTCCCATTCATCAAAGACTCACTTGGGGAAGAGGGACTAAAGCGGTCGGTGGTGGTCGTGTCGCTGGCCGATGAGACACCCTTGGCGCGAGTCAGAGCCGGGGAGACGGCGGTCGCCATCGCCGATTGGTTTCGCTCGCATGGCAATCAGGTCTTGCTGATGTTCGACAGCCTTACTCGCTGGGCGATGGCTCAACGGGAGTTGGGACTGATGTTGAACGAACCGCCGACGTCTCGAGGTTATACGCCATCGGTATTTCAAAAATTAGCCGTGCTGCTCGAGCAGTTGGGCTGCGCGGACAAAGGTTCGATTACCGCTTTCCTCACGATTCTCGTCGAGGGAGATGACATGAACGACCCGATTGCTGACCAAGCTCGATCGGTGCTCGATGGCCACATTGTGCTTACGCGTGTCCTGGCCAACGCGGGGCATTTCCCGGCGATTGATATTCTTGCCAGCATCAGCCGTCTGTTTCTGGATATCGTCGACAAAAACCAGCAGGTTCAGACGCTTGCCGTCCGGCAAGTGTTGTCGACATACCGCTAGGTGCTCGACCTGCTTCAGGTTGGGGCTTATCAGAAGGGAACCATTCCGGCTACGGACCGGGCGATTGAAGCTTTCCCGAAAGTGCAAGCATTTTTGCGTCAAGCGGTGAATCAGCCAGTCGCGTGGAAGGAATGCCAGATGCAGTTGGCGAAACTCGCCAAGCTCTGCGGTCCGAGTTGAGCGGGTTAGCGGGCGGGGATTGGTCTAGCGGCGTAAGGAAAAAACTGTCATGAATCCGCGGCAGCGACAGATCCGATTCCAAAGGCTCAGGCACCTCGAGCAGCAAAAGCTCGATCGGTTGGCGGGTCTTGCGCGAGTCGCAGCAGAGCGAGCCGAGCGCGGGCGGATGCGCGTGAGCGACGCGGAAGCTCAGTTTGAGCAAAGTCTGCGCGAGGCAAGTGGCCGGCCGGAGTTGGTTGACCAGCTGTTTGCGTGGGAGCGAAGATCACAACAGGAAATTAACAGCTTCCGCGAGCAGCTGCAAAAACTGCTCAACGAGTTGGCTCAAGCACGAAAGGCGGTCGAGCAGCAGCAAAACCGAGTTCGCGCTTGGGATAAGCTCCTCGAGCGTTTGGAGGAAGAAGCCCGCGTGTTTGAGGCGACGCTCGAATCGCGACGAGCCGATGAGGCTTATCTTCAAAAACAGATGCGTTTACGGAAAGAGCAAGCCTCCTGACCCGGGCTGGCTTTTAACCGGCGAAATCGAATCCAGTGTTCTCCTTGAATTCCGAAAATTTGGGCGCAA
>JBJTQD010000540.1:0-13830 GCA_046075445.1 Planctomycetota bacterium | reverse complement strand
GCTGCACCAGCTGAACGAAATCAAGAGCGAGTTCCTGGCGAACATGAGCCACGAACTCCGCACGCCACTAAACAGCATCATCGGCTTCTCGGAACTCCTCGAAGGCGCGAAGAATCTGACTGACAAGGAAAAGCGTTTCGCCGGGAATATTCACAAATCAGGCCGACTGCTGCTCGATTTGATCAACGACATTCTCGATTTGGCCAAGCTCGAAGCCGGACGGATGGACTTAAATCTCTCCAGCTTCCCGATTCAGGGCTTGGTTGCCGAACTCTGCGACATGGTCCGCAAATCGGCCGAAGACAAAAGCATTCAATTACAGGTTGAGATTCAGCCCGAATTGCCAGACGTGACGCTGGATAAGGTCAAGGTTCGCCAGATTCTGACTAACCTCCTTAGTAACGCGATCAAATTCACGCCCGAGGGCGGGCGTATTCGCGTTTCGGTCAATCGCGAAGACCCAGACACACTGGTGCTCTCGGTCATGGATACCGGGGTTGGTATTCCAGAAAGCGAACAGCATATCATCTTTGAGAAATTCCGCCAAGGAACGACCGCGCTCGGCGGCAACGCGCTGACTCGCGAAGTCACCGGAACCGGGCTGGGACTTTCGATCAGCCGCGAGCTCTGCATCTTGATGGGTGGTACGATCGGATTGGAAAGTGAAGTCGGCAAGGGGAGCACCTTTACCGTGCGGCTGCCTTGGGAAGTTGCCTGCGAGACACGATTCCCAAGCGAGCCGCTGACTTCGGTCGATGAGTTCGCTAAACCTAACCGAGTCGACTTCGCCCGAACTAACCTTGCTCCTCAGCCTCCGTCGAGCGATAACATGGCCTCGCGGAACTGACTCCCCTCACTCAACCCCTGCAAGATTCATGGCTGGCCCAATCGAAATTCATCTCTTCACTGACGGCGCGTGCACGGGGAATCCCGGACCGGGCGGTTGGGGCCTGATCTTGCGTCACGTTCCGACAGGTAAAGAGACGGAACGCTCAGGCTACGAAGCCGAAACGACCAACAATCGGATGGAACTACAAGCCGTCATCGAAGGACTTGCCCTCCTGAAGCGGTCTTGTCACATCGAGCTGTTTACCGACAGCGTTTATGTGGGCAAAGGGATTAGCGAGTGGATGCCGAAGTGGAAACGGCAAGACTGGAAGCGAAAAGAAAAAAACAAACTCGTCCCGGTCTCCAATGTCGATCTCTGGGTTCGTCTGGACGAACTTCTCGCGCTGCACGTTGTGAAATACACGCGTGTCGCCGGACATAGCGGCCACCCCGAAAACGACCGCTGCGACGAACTCGCTGTCCAAGCCTATAAACAGGCCCTCGGTCGATAACAGTCGGATTTCGCTCGACTGCGAACGGATTCCTCAATCTCCAGCACCGCGAGCGCGATGGGCAACTAACTCTCGCTGGGCGTGGTCGCCGAAAGCATCCTCCGTGTCGCGCTCCTTCTCGACACGGCTCTTCAGGCCAACGGCCTTTCAGCCTCCAGCCCAGGGTAGAGCGGACGGTGACCGCGAAGCGGGCCCGGCCGCGCCACCCTGGGTAACGACCGTTGAACCATTTTTCTCCCCCTCTCTGCCAAGTGCGGAACACACCAAGGTACGGAGGCCGGCAGGGAGGGGGTTGGGGGGGTGGGTCAAAAAACGACGTGAAGGCCCCAGCAACTCAGCGCTCTACAACAAATCCTGCGGGTCGATATCGACAATCCACTGCACTTCCTCGGGTGGCTCACAACCTTCGGTCGCCTTGCGAATGATCGGCTGCAGCGGCTGTTCCAGCGGCGCGCTGAGCAAAAGATGAAAGCGGAACTTTCCGCGCAGTTTGGTCACCGGTGCCGGCGCGGGGCCCACCACGCGGGCTCGCAGGCCCAACTCCTTGATCGTCCGCTCCAACCGCTCCGAAAGCTGATGCGCGAACTCATTCGCGGCCATCTCCGACTCGCTCCGGGTGACAATTCGAGACAAGTTGCCAAACGGCGGATACCAAGTGCTCTCGCGAATCGGCAACTCGTAGCGGGCAAAACCTTCGTAGTCGTGTCGCGTCGCCGCCATAATCGCCGGATGATCCGGCGAAAAAGTCTGCACCAAGACCCGCCCGCCCTTCGCCCCGCGGCCTGAGCGTCCCGCCACCTGCGTCACCAGCCCAAACGTCCGCTCGCCAGCCCGAAAGTCGGGAAAGTGCAAAGCCGAGTCGGCGTTCACGACACCAACCAGCGTCACGTTCGGAAAGTCGAGCCCCTTGGCGATCATCTGCGTGCCCAGCAAGATCCGCGTCTCTCCGCTGCGGAATTTCGAAAGAGCCTCTTCGTGACTCCCCGGCTTCTTCATCGTGTCGGTGTCCATCCGCGCCAGCGGCACATCGGGAAAGAGAGCCTTGATGATCTGCTCCAGTCGCTGCGTACCGAGCCCGGAAAAACGGATCGCCTCGAAACCACACTTTGGACAGCGATCTGGCTGCGGCTGCTCAAAGTCACAGTAATGACAGGCTAGCTTCGCGCCATCTTTGTGGTGCGTCATTGGAATCGAGCAATCCGGGCAGTAAATCGCCTCGCCGCAACCCGGGCACTGCACGCGAGTAGCAAAGCCTCGGCGGTTGAGCAGCAGAATCACCTGCCCACCTTCATCCAAAGCGCGGCGAATTTCCTGCTTCAACTTCTGACTGATCGCCGTCAACTGCCGACCTTGAGCAAAGTCCAAACGCATATCGATCGTCGCAACATCGGGGAGCGGCAGATTGAGCACGCGATTGTGCAAGCTGAGCAAGCGATACTCGCCCCGCTTGGCCCGCTGGTAACTTTCCAGCGCCGGCGTCGCGCTGCCGAGAATCAGCGGAGCCTTTTCGTGAGCCGCTCTCCACTGGGCAACCTCGCGCGCGTGATAACGCGGCGCTTTATCTTGCTTGAACGAACCATCGTGCTCTTCATCGATCACGATCAGTCCCAATCGCGGGGTCGGAGCGAAGATCGCGCTGCGCGCGCCGATGACAACGTCAACCTGCCCCTCGGCAATCTGATTCCAGTGCCAACTTCGCTCCGCCGCCGTCAGATGGCTGTGGAGGACCGCGACCCGCTCGAATCGCGAGCGGAAACGTTGCCTGGTTTGCGGCGTCAAACTGATTTCCGGCACGAGGACGATCGCTTGGCGTCCATGGGCAACGACCTTTTGAATCGCCCGGATATAAACCTCGGTCTTGCCGCTGCCAGTAATTCCCAGCATCAAAAACGTCTCGTGTCGCCCCGCCTCGACCGCGGCCTCGATTTCATTCAAAGCCGCCTGCTGTTCCGAGTTCAGCTGCAAGTTAGTTGATTTACCTTCGGAGGCGAGTGCGTGTGACCGCGAGACGACGCGTCGCGTGGTTCGCTCCAGCACACCCCGTCGCTTCAGCCCAGCCATCGTCGCCCCTGAGCATCCGGTCGCTTCAGTCAATTCCTTGGCGGTCATCGCCTCGCCGGTTTGCTGCAGCGTTTCAAGAATTCGTCGCTGCAGGTCTGTCAGCTTGAGACTCTGCCATGAATGTTCATGCTCCGAGACGATATGCCAGAAGAACAACTCGCGGCTGCCTGCCTGCTCGCGCACGCCCGTCGGCACGACAGTCTCGATCACGCCTCCCAACGGGCAGAGATAGTAATCGCTGATCCATTCAGCCAGCGGCAACAGTCCGGGCCGCAGCAGCGGTACCGGATCGACCACTTCGAGAATCGGTTTCAGCTTGGCAAAGTTGACTTCCCCGCGAAGTGGATGATGGATTCCGATCTTTTCGATGCACCAGCCAATCATCGTGCGCCCGCCGCGGCCCAGCGGCACGCGAACCCGCGCGCCGACGTGCAGCGACTGCTCCATCTCCCCCGGGACGAGATAGTCGTACGGACCATGCGGCGGTTCGCTGAAAACCACGCGCGCAGCAATCCAGTCGCCTTGGTCGTCGAGTTGCCATGGCTCTGGCTCGGTATCAAATAATCGACTCTGCTGCGACATCTGGCTGGTTTATCTCAACTCGGCGGTAATCTTCGGGGCCCGTGAAACTTCACGGGATTTGACTTCGACTATCCCCACTGAACAACAGCCCCGCGGCTTCGTTAGGATGGAAGCGAACTCCCCACTATAGAAAGGCACTGCAACACTTCCATGCGCATCGGTCTGTTTGGCGGCTCTTTTGACCCTCTCCATTTGGGACACCTCATTCTAGCGGAACAGTGTCGCGAACAAGCTGGACTGGACCAAGTCTGGTTTGTACCCGCGGCCACCTCGCCGTTGAAACAGCACGGCCCTGTCGCCACCAATCGCCAGCGGCTGGAAATGCTGCAGATTGGACTTGCCGGCCACGACGCGTTTCGCATCGAGGAGTGCGAACTGGATCGCGGCGGAGTCAGCTACACTGTCGACACACTCAAACAACTGCAAACCGAGCATCCGGAGAACGAGTGGTTTCTGATCATCGGCGGCGACTCCCTCGCAGATTTCAGTCGCTGGCGCGAGCCAGCGGAAATCTGCAAGCTCGCATTGCCGCTGGTCTATCAGCGCCCGGGCTTTGTCGCCCCACTGGATAACCTGCGAGCATTCGCGACTCCGGAACGATTCAAGCTCATCGAGCAACATGCCATTACGGCTCGGCAGATCGAAATCAGCAGCACCGACTTGCGACGCCGAGTCGCCGCAGGACAAAGCATTCGCTATCTGGTGCCCCGCGCCGTGGAAGTTTATCTGCTCAATCAGGGACTTTACAAACCTGCCCAGCCCAAAGCCTGACCCCCATGCTTAAGTATCGCGATTTCGTCCCGCAACAAGTTTCGCCTCCAGGCTTCCTCAAGCCCGGTGAATATGAATCGCTCGACGCTGCTCTGGAAGCCGCCAACCAGTGGCTGGAGTCGCATCAAGTCAAACTACTGAGCATCGAAACGGTTGTCCTGCCAAATATCTGGAGCCGTTACGAGCAAGGAACCGCCGACGCATCGCTCGGCATCAGTGGCGAAGACCCCAGCCACTGGCACCAGTTCATCCGCTGCTGGTACACGGAATAAGCGACAGGAATATTCGTTCTTTCGTTCTTTCGTTTAGCCCGCCGCCGGAACCGGTTTTTCGTTTAGCCCGTAGCCGGAGCCCAAAGCCGCCAGGCTTTGGCGCAGGAGAGGCGCAGCGCAAGTGCGGGTTGCAATTAAAGCCGGCCTGAAGAGCCGCACTTTGGTAAATCGCGGCCACCAAGGTTTCTCCCCTTTCCGTTTTCCCTGCAACTCTACTGCTCTCGCTTCTACTTTCTCGCGCAGCGCGCGACCCGCCCGACATCTCGTCTGATAAACTATCGACAAACCCCATTCCCCATTGGCACTCCGCGCCTATGCCCCGCATTCACCGCCTCCTCGCCGCAGCTTTTCTGATCTCGGTCTTTACCTCGCTCGCTCACGCCCAAGTCCCACCGACGTTCAGCTCGCCGGCGACCGAACTTTGGTATGGCAAGCTCGACGCCGGCAGCCGCGAATTTCGCTTTCTGATCACGGTCAAATCGCCGCTGAACAACCCATCCGCATCGCTCAAAAGCTTTGACGAAGGGGGCGCTGACTTTGACCTCGATAAATTCAGTTACGACGGGAAGAGTCTGACTTTTGAAATCGCTAAAACCAAAGCTATCTATCGCGGTGATCGCGCGGAAACGGGTGATGCGATCACGGGCACTTGGCAACAGGGGTTCGCCAAACTGCCACTCAAGTTCGAGCGCGTTACTGCTCCGCCGGCGGAGCAGCCTGATGAGGTGTGGCTGGGTACGCTCGACGCTGGCCTCGCAAAACTCAAGCTTCAATTTCGAATCTATCGAACGGCCGAGGCGGAGCAACTGCTGGTGATGGACAGTCTCAGCCAAGGTGCGGGCGGTTTTAAGGGAACCGCTTCGGAAGCGGAGGGCAAAACGACTTTCAAAATGGCCGCCTTGGGCGCGAGCTTTACCGGAACGCGTGACGCCTCGGGGGAAAAGCTGACCGGAAAATACAAACAAGGCCCGGGCGAGTTTGATTTGGTGCTCGAGCGCCGCGTGGAACCCGAAGTATTCGAGACTCTCAGTCTGCGCCGGCCGCAAACACCCAAAGCTCCATTTCCCTATCGCAGCGAAGACGTGAAGTTCGAGAACAAAGCAGCGAACCTGACGCTCGCTGGAACTCTGACCTTACCCGAAGGAGCGGGACCATTTCCGGCTGCGATCTTAATCTCCGGATCCGGTCCCCAAGACCGCGATGAAACGCTCGCAGGACACAAACCTTTTCTGGTCTTGGCCGATCACCTGACCCGAGCAGGGATCGCCGTCCTCCGCTATGACGACCGCGGCGTCGGCCAATCGACCGGCGACCACGCTGCGGCGACGACGGCCGACTTTTCCACCGACGCCTTAGCGGCCCATGCATATCTCCGCACTCGCCCAGAAATCGCGCCGACTCAGATCGGAATGATCGGCCACAGCGAAGGCGGCTTAATCGCACCGCTGGCCGCGGTCAAAGAACCGGCAATCAGTTGGATCATTCTCCTGGCCGGACCAGGCGTCAATGGCGAGCAGATTCTCTACTCTCAAGGCCAGAGAATCCTCGCGGCGGAGGGAGCCAATGAAGCTCAGCTTCAGCAGCAGCGAGGCATTCAGGAAACACTGATCGAACTGCTCAAATCATCCGCAGGAAAAATAGACCAGAAACTTTTTGCGCAGCAGGCGCTGGAGCGGCTGACCGCTCGGCTCGTCGAATTGAAACAACAAGCGACCGAGCCTGAGCAGCAAGACGAAAACCCGCTAGCCGACCCAAAATCCGAAGCCAGCCAGTCGGTGCTCAAGCAGTTGATCGGCGCGAATCTCGCGGCGATGGATACGCCCTGGTTTCGGTTCTTCATCGTCCACGAACCCGGTCCGGTTCTCCAGCAAGTCAAATGCCCAGTCCTCGCGATCAACGGGAGCAAAGATACACAAGTCATCGCCGATCTGAATCTCACCGCAATCCGCGAAGCATTAACGGCCAGTGGCAATCAGCAATTCAAACTTCTCGAGTTGCCGAATTTGAACCACCTCTTCCAGACCTGTGAGACCGGCGGGATCTCTGAATACGCCAAACTCGAAGAGACCTTTTCAACCGCAGCGATTGAGCTGATCACTGCTTGGATTCGCCAGCGAAACTGAGCAGGACAACGCTGCTTGTTTAAAAACAAAAAACGGCCGGGGGATCGAATTGATCCCCCGGCCGGTGCGAAAGAATCCGCCGCTGCAGCAAATGGAGAATGCTGCCGCGGCGCGAATCATTTTTTCAGTCTCAGATTAGTGGCCGATGTGTGGCTCAGCTGGCGTTGGCACCATCGGAGTGGCTGGGACTTGCGACATCGGTACCTCCGGAACCACCGGAGCGTAGACGTTGGGCAGGCTCTGATTGTAAGGAGTCCCGTAGTAAGGGTCCTGCATCGGGTAGCCGCCCGCTGGATAGTTGGGGTTCATTCCATATCCGCCACCGTAAGGCATTCCCCCGTAAGGGCCGCCTCCGTAGCCGTAACCACCTTGGCCATAGCCGCCATAACCGCCTTGGCCATAGCCGCCACCGTAGCCGCCTTGGCCGCCGTAGTTGCTGCCGTAAGCAAACGTTTCCCCGTAGAAGCAGATGTCAAAGCAAGCGTTGATATCACGCCAGAACTGACGCATGGAATTTGAGGTGCTGCTGCTATACCCACCGCCGCCGTAGCCACCACCCATACCGCCACCGTAGCCACCGCCCATGCCGCCGCCAAAGCAGCCGCCGTGGCCGCTCATGCAACCTGTCCCGCAACCGCCACACATTCCGTAGAAGGTACGGACGCCGCATTCCTGACAGACGCCACACTGACCGCAAACGCCATTCATCATCGGTGGAATCGAGGTGCCGCATTGTTGGCACTGAGTCGTATTGTCTCTTGGTCGGCCGACGATTCGCTGATAAGCCACTTCCGTCGCAATGTGGTTCAACCAACCCGCCGTCTCCGGGGCGACCAAAGCAAAGTCGATCGGACGAGCATTGTCGGCTGAAGCATTGGCGACCACCTCGACTCCAAGACATCCCATGCCGTCATTGCCGACCGCCACGATGCTGTAGAAGCCAGGGGTCACGCCAGAGATTGAGAAGACGCCGTAGTTATCCGTCGAAGCCGCACCGAAGACCTTGTCGTCCTGAATCAAAATCGCCCGGATACCGCGAACGTCAACCGGCCGACCATTCAGCTCATCGATCTGATGGACCCGTCCAACCAGAGTGCCATCTTCAGTCAGACTGACCGGATGGGCTTGGATGCTGGTCGCGGGAGCTGACTGCGGTGGGATAATTGAAATCCCTTCGACGCCGTAAAGATTTGCTGGATCTTTCGAACCCTGCTGGGAAACGAATCGTCCATAAACCCGGAACTGCAAATTGGGAGCGAAGTATCGAATCCAGTCGAGATTGATCGTGGTCTTGTTTTGAACTGCTCGAACCAGCAATTTGTCCGGCATCCGGAACTGAATTGACTCGGCGTAATCAATTGCATTAAAGCCGAAGGCAAAGAACGCGTCTTCGCCGAATCCAATCAAAGAGTAAGTCCCTTGCTGGACATTGTTGAATGAGAAATTTCCGTCAGCATCGGTGCGGGTTTGAGTCAGCACTTTGCCGCGAGAAAGAAGATACACGGGAACCTTGGCCGCATTCACAGTTGCTCCGCCCAGCACCCGCCCTTGAAGCAGACCGTTATTGCCGAGCATCACCCAGTTAGCGCGAAGCTGGTCGCTGATCGCATTCCCATTCGTGCCCATGCCCGCCTCATTCCATCCGGCAAACTTTTCGCGGACCAGAATTTTTTGATCTTGGTCCGGTTCCGGCTGTGGCGGAGTCAAGTCTTCAGCCTGATTAGGCTGAAGTTCGCTCAGCTTGTCTTGTCCCTGATTGGGAGTATCCGCGGTCGGGCGGGTCAGGTCGATCACGATCGGACCATCCTTTTCCCCCTCCTGCTTTTCCTCTTTATCCGTCGCTGGCAACTCCGGCGGGTTCGGCAACACCGGCGGAAATGGGTTGTCCTTGTCTTGGGCTCCCCAGCCAACTTGGGCTGTTCCGCTCAGAACAAATAACGAGAGTAAGATAAACCAAATCGTTTTTTTCATGGCTGGCCGCCCTGCAGTGTGAACCTATTTCGCGCGCCCGTCCCTGCGCATGCTTTGCTGCTGCGTAGTCTTTCGGCCCAATGGCGCGGTCTCAATCGGCCGCAGGGGATTCCCCATACCGGAATTCCTCAACTCCAGTCCGACTGTAGGAGAAGTGGCTGTGACCCCAATTGCTCGTAAATTGGGGGTCCTCTCGGTCCTGACAACTCGCTCCGAGAAGCCGATTAGATAAAACGTGTCGTTGCTTCCGGCTCGGGGTAGGAGAGCCCTCGCGGGACACCGTTTTGCTGAAAGGATGTAACGACTGTAGCGCCGAATACATCAGCCAAAGGTTCTTGCCGCGAAGTTAAACCGTAGGGTGCGAGTCTTCCGGCGACCGGCCCATTCCTCGTCAGCCGGGTCTTCGCGCCAGCCCCCGGTTCGGCAGCGCGAGAGCGTTTCGAGGCGCGGGCAAAGAAGAGGCCTCTCTTGCCGGGCGCGGTGGGTGCGCACCGCGGTGACATTTTCGCTTTGTGGTTTGCTGAATGCGCGGTTGCGACCCACCCTACGTGGACTGCGCGAGAAAGTACAAGAAAGAACAGTAGAGCGAGCAATAACGGGAAAGCACCCTCATGACCGCGCTTCACCAAAGTGCGGCTCCTCAGGCCGACGGCCTTTCAGCTTTCAGCTCTCGAGGATCGCCAGCCGTTCCTCAATCCTTTTAATCGCCGCTTCAATCCGCTCCAGACGCTCGGCCAAGTTGCCCAGCTCGGCATTCGCCTTCAGCACGCTGCCGGCCGCTCGCGGCTCATCCTCGCTCTCGGCTTCTGCGCCGCTGACCCCGGCACCCTTTTCCTGCTCGACTTGAGCCCGTACCTTGGCCAACTCTTCCGGCTGGTACAAGGCATGCGAGACGACCTGCCCGCGGCCGGGCGGCGTCAACTCCATCATCAGCCCCTTGGCCATCAACGCATCGATGATCGGCTTGAGCTGCGTCAGTTCTTCAATCGCCGGCTCCATTCGCGCGGCTCTCGCTCTCAGCTCGCCCAGCGTCTGCTGGCCACGCAGCAGCAACTCCGTCATCACGGCCGATTCCGGACGATCAATACCCATCCAGTCATACATCTGGTGCTTGTACTTCGGAACGCGGCCGTCACCGTGAACCTCAGTCACCACTCCCAGCCCGCGGAGCGAGTCAAGCGTCTTAAGTACCTCATCTTGGGAGAGATTCATCAAGGGGCTGCGATTGTTTTTTTGATTGCAGCCATTGGTCAGCGAATTCAGCGTCATCGGATAGGTTTCCGGCGTCGTCTTCGATTTCTCGACCAACACGCCCAGAACGCGGCGCTGCAACCGATTCAACTGAGTCCATTTCCGCTCCGCACCAGTCGACTCGCTTGATGTCATTTTGAGGCTCTCTTCGGCCAAAAGTACTCATCTGGAAAAACTCGATTCGCTCCATCGTAGCGACCTAACTCGCGCTTCCCAATCGGGCGAACCCGCACTGACTTCCGACAACTGAGTCGCGGGGCTACGATGATGGTCCAATCGGACGATGAATCAGCGTTACGACTTTCTCCTTCATCCACCATGCGCGACGAATCCTACTGGCTGAGAGTCATCAGCGGCGAAGATCGCCGGCTTTCCGCCAGTTTTCTCCGGTCACTGCTTTGGCTCATCGCGCCGCTCTACGGACTGGCGGTCCGAATCCGCAATTTGGCTTACACTTGCGGCTGGAAAAAAACCTATCGCGCCAACCTGCCAATTATTTCGGTCGGGAACCTGACAACAGGTGGAACTGGGAAATTGCCATTTGTGATCTGGCTTGCCCAACAACTTCGGAGTCGCGACCGCCGGGTCTGCGTCCTCAGTCGCGGTTACAAGGGAACCGAACAAGGCGAGAATGATGAATCGCTCGAACTCGCCGACCGACTTCCCGACGTTCCGCAACTGGTCAACCCCGACCGTATCGCCAGCGCCCAGATCGCCGTCGACGAACTTGAGATGGAAGTCGCTTTGCTCGACGACGGCTTCCAGCACCGACGCTTACAACGCGACCTCGACTTGGTCCTAGTCGACGCTACCCAGCCGTTCGGCTACGGCCAACTGCTCCCCCGCGGACTGTTACGCGAACCGAAATCATCGCTGCGCCGAGCCAGCCGCATCGTGATCACCCGCGCCAATCTCGTTTCCTCAGCAGAACTCGATCAGCTCAAACAGCAACTCGGTCGGTATCATCCGACGAATGAACTCGCTGTGACCATCACCGAGCCGACCGGACTACTGCAAGCCGATGGCCGAACGACTTCGCTGGATCAACTCGCCCAGCTGCCCGTATTTGCGTTCTGCGGACTCGGAAACTCAACTGCATTCTTCAAAACTGTCGAGCCACTATCCGGTGACTTGGTTGGCCAGCGCGCGTTTCCTGATCACCATGCCTACTCACCACAGGAATTGAATGAGCTTGCAGCAGAGGCCAAACGCCTACGGGCCGGCGCGCTTCTCTGCTCGCATAAGGACCTCGTCAAGATCGGACGCAGCAAACTGGGCGAGATCCCGCTCTACGCCCTGCTCATCGAAATCCGCTTCCTCGCCGGAGAAGACTCGCTCCTCGAAGCAGTGAATGCGTGCTTGCCTAGTCCATGAGCGAAGCAACTAGCCAGCAGTGAACCGCCGAGCGGCCCACAAATTATTTGAAGGGGAACATCCGCGGCTTGTCAGCGCGACGCCCTCTGCGAAAGCCGAACGGACTGCTGCTCGCTTCCTCATCCAAGCTCGCTTCTGAGGCCGCCTCACTCGCTTCAGCCTTCGAAGACTCTTCTTTGCTGGGCATGGAATCGTTCGATCCGAACTCCTCGAGGAACTTCAGCCAGTAACTATCCAGCAGCGTCCGGCAATCGTCCCAGCTACTCTGGTCGCGAAGCAGTGGTCCCGCGGCGGCAACTAGTTGAGTCAATGCTTTGGTGTCATTTTGATCAAACCAGCGATCAAATACTTCGACCCGGTCAATCCAAACATCTCCCTCGCCCATCAAGTCAAAACCGATGCGGCAACGCTCGGCAGTGTGAATCGGCAAATCGTCAAAGTGCACGACAAACTGCTTCCATTCTCCCGCAATCTTTTCAGCGCTCTCGTCATCCCGCGCCAAACTGCCGACCCGGGCAAAGCGGTAGTACTCGGCGAGCTTTGAGTCGGCTTCGATCGAAATACGCAAAGGTGGTTGTGGCTGCTCGGGATCAATTCGAATCCAAGCCGAAATCGATAGCCTACCCGTCTCGGCAACTGGCAATTCATTGCTGCGAACCCAAACGGTCTGCCCCGAGCTTTGAAGATGCAAAGCCGAATTCGCTGGCTCGCCAGGTTCAGGCTCAAGCTTGACTCCGCCTTGCTGCTGGTCATATCGCCAACCCAACTCCGACTCCAGGAGCGCATTGCAATCGGAATTCTTCAGCACACTCCAAGGCCGAGGCGCAGCTGCGGCAACCAACCGCTCCTGCATGCGACGAAGCCGAGCCCGCAGCGATTCACCCTGACTCTCCGCTATACTCTCGCGGTAATCTGCGATCCTCAGCAGCTCCTCAGTCGACTCGAGCACGGCCAATTCGAAGGGGGCTAACTCAAGCGAGAGCAACGTCTGCGTCGACTCATCGCGGCGCTGAGTCAACAGCGTCTCCGGAAAAATTCGAAGCGGAGCGGCGGGCGGGCCAACCAGAACCAACTCCACCTTAACCGGCCAAGGCGACGGATTGACCAGGTAGGCATGCCAACGGCCCGGTATCGATTTCTGCCTCGCGGTGAGCGTCGACTTGCCGCTTTGCGGTGTGACCAACTCGAATTTCATATCGGGCAGATGCGCCAGCGTGCGGAAAAAGCCGTCACTCTGTCCCGTAGTTGGCAGCAACCAACCACCTTCCGCAAACAACTGGGTGTCGTAATGTGCCAAACTCTCCGCAAACTTCTGCTGCTCCGCATTGCCGACCAATGACAAGGGTTGCCAGCGGACCAGCGGCAGTTCCCCAGCCTCTTTTTCCTCTCCCGCTTTCACCGGGGGCGAAATCCGCGACCATGCGGCTCGATTGATAAACAACCCCGCCGAGTAAGCTCCTCGGCTGAGCGTTTGCCGGGTCTGCTCCAAACTAGCTAAGTTGATTTCAATCCGCTCGGAGACGAGCGAAGCCGCCGGGGCGATCCGATTGGGTCGCATCAGCACCGTACTTTGTAAACGCTCGAGTTGGCCAAGGTCCCAGCCCAAGTCGCGCAGCGCGCCAGGCAAATCAATCGACCACTGCAGCGATGGGCTGAGCAAACTCGGCAAGTCCCCCATCCGATAGAGGTCGATTCCCGCAAGGTACAACTTTCCCTCCGGGCGTCTTGCAGATACCTGACCCTGTAGCTCTTCATACCAAGTCGTCAAACTCGTCGCGCGGAAAGCCAGCCACGCATCGCGGGCCGTTCCAAACAGATACTGCTGTGTCTGCTCTGTGTAAAGTTCCGCAGCACTCGCTAGCGCGGCTTGCTGCTGACTGGCAAGGAACTGGTTCACTAACTCGAGTTCCAGCCCCCAGCGCCGTCCCGGCAAGAGCAGGCAAGTTTCGGCCTGGCACGTTAATGCCACTCCTTTAAATGCAGAATGCTCGCCATACCGATCAACGAATTCCGCGACAACGCTATTTACTTCCTGCTGGACCAGCCGCGACAAGGGATTGTAGCGAGCAAGCTCCTGCTTATCGG
>JBJTQD010000539.1:0-1647 GCA_046075445.1 Planctomycetota bacterium | reverse complement strand
CAGCCGGCTTCAGCCGTTTCTTGCGGCGTAACAGTCCGCTGCCGTTACATGTGTCGATGATTCGTTAAACCGAGCAATTCGGTCCTGTCGAAAAAGAGCTTGTGAGTTGAAAAGCGATTAATCGCTTTCACGTTTCTCAGTGTCATCGTCAGTTGAGTTGTCTGCGAAAGACAACATTGGCAGCTGGGTTACCGCTAAATATGTACTGCCGTGTCCGCGCGGCTTCTCCGCGGAAGCGGATAAAACCAGATTGGTTCGCATCCCGAGACGAGTGCGAGTTGAACTGGGAAACGGCGGACACGCAGTACACCTTTTTTCTTGCTCACAATCGCTCTTGCTCCTCAGGAGTCGCCCCAATCGATTGGGCGAATTCGCCGACTGCTCTGCCGTAGCTCATTGCCGATTGCGCAAGGCATTGCCTTTATGACTCCGATTCCTGCCCTTTGACAGTTAAGTCTTGGGCGAGCCTGCCCCGTGTGAGCAGCAGCGAGAATTGTGAGACCACGCGCAATCAGATTGCCTCTAAAAAAGGGGTAGGAACGGCTACGCTTTTTAACGAATCGGACTGAAATGAACGCGACCGCTTGAAGAAAGGCGGATAAAGATTTCTCCGATGCAATCAGAAACTGAATCTTGCCCGGTGGCTACGCCGGGTCTTGAAAGTCGATTAGAAGCAGCCATTTCGCACGCAGCGCACCTACTGCCTGCGCAAGGACCGATTAACGTCTTTGTGCATCACAACACCTTGCATGCTTTTGAAGAGCAGGGATTTCACGAGGCGGTAGCTGAGGCGACCAACACGTTTGGCTGTCATCCCTACCTCTTAGAAGAAGAGTATCGGGAGGAACTGGCAGCGGAGCGCATGCGGTTCTCCGATGTTGAAGCCACTTTGAAAGAACTGACGAGCGCTGGCGAGAAGAGTTTGGCTGGCGGATTGACGACACGCTTGGAACTGCGGCGTTTGATGCTGCGCTATCCACTGTATGTCGCTCCAGCGGGCGAATTGAAGTGGTTAGTCGCTGAGTCGGACGCATTGCGGAAAATCCGTCCTGAAGTCGATGAGAGGAGCCGGATTCAGTGGCTGCAGGCAACGCAGCGGTGGATCCTGCGGGGCTTTGGCGCGGAATTAGAGAGCGGCAAGCAGGTGACCGGAGCCAAGCTGGTTCGGTCGGTACTTGCAGGCTTGCGTCGAGCGGCTCCGGCCAGTTGGCCGGAGAGTGACTGGGAAGCGGCGAGTCTGCAATTGCTTTGGGCAATCACTGGTCAGGCGACCAAGTATTACCAAGGGGATCGCGACGAGCCGGAGTTGATTCGGCATCGCGATTTGCTCTACCGAGCAACCGGAATAGACAGTGACCGACCGGTAAATGAGTTGCTTACGCGTTTCTGTGCCGCTTACCTTGACCAAGGCTTTTCCCAGTGGCAGTTGCCGGGTAGGGAACGGGGCTTGTTTCACAGTTTTGTCGAGCTGTACTCTCGGCCGGGTCTGGCCCCAAGCGAGCAATTCAAAGAGTTAAGCCGTGAGTTGAGAAGGCTTAAGGCGGCCGGGACGAACTCTGCGCAGAGCATTCTCGAATCGCTGCATCATTTGGGAGTCGATGAAGCGAATTGGGACGAGTACTTGTCGGAGACGTTCTTGGCTTTGCG
>JBJTQD010000538.1:0-1560 GCA_046075445.1 Planctomycetota bacterium | reverse complement strand
GCGTTGGTATTGCCCCAGCGATAAGCACTTGGTCTACGAAGCAGAGTTCGAGCTCAAACATATCGATCGCGATTTGCATCGGGTGATGAACGAATTCTGGAATGGTCCGGTCGAGCGTAGGACTTGTTCGCAATGCGGCGTAACGATTGAGCGAGCGGGCGAGTTCTCGATTGGCACTGCCACCCCGCAACCCACTTCTGTCAGGCCTGCTGCTTCGATTGGTTTGGAGGCTTAACTAGGTCGGCCCGGTTGTCGTTTTTGCTGCCGGCAGTTTGCAAGCCTTTCGATTTTCAGAAGCTGTAACGATTCCTCGGTTTGGGGCATTGTGCGGTGCGGGAAACCCTTGCTTTTGGGGGTTTTCAGCGGCTGAATGAGGTGGACCTTTTCACGCAAAAACGATAAACTTGCGGCGTTTTCGTGCGCTTCTGCGCGCATTCCGGTAAGCGGAACGGCTGCTGCAATCGCCTCGAAAGTCGGAATTGGCGAGTCAAATCGGGCTTGTTGCCTGCTCTTCTTGCCGATTCCGGGAACGCGCACCGGTTCGGTAACGCCGGCTTTTAACTAAAGCCAACTGCGAATTAACGACCGGTAAGGCAGGACGCCTCGCTCTGAACAGGAACATGTATGTCGCGACGTTTCTATTCCAAACGGATTCCGTTTTTCAACAACATCGCGATGTTGTTGTTGTGCATCATCTTTTTCCTCTTGCCGTTTGCGTTGCGGGGAGCGAGATTTGCGATCACGGAGATGCAAAACAATGTTGCCGACTGGTTGCCGTCGGACTTTCAGGAAACGGTCGACTTAGGTGAATTTCGCCGCTACTTCATGGGTGACCAGTTCGTGGTCATCAGCGGCCCTTGGTGCAAGGAAGACAATCCTGCGTATGCGAATCTACGCCGCAAGATTCAGGAAGAATCCCTAGATTACGAATCGGTACTCGAATCTCGGAATGACCAAGAGCGATTGCGTGCGGCTCGAATCGGCGACAAGTACGGCTTGCTCTATGCCGGAAATTTTCACGAAGAGTGGGGGCAATATCGCGAGCGTTGGCTGAAGGGGAACAAAGGCAAGTGGTTTTACATCAACCGCAACGGCGAACTCTATGAGTGGTCGGGCCAGAACAATGTGGTTGAGGGCGCAAAGCGTTTTTTTGAGCGGGCGCTGAACGGCCGAAACATCGCTTTGGGACGGCGAATTGATACCTTTGGTCCCCCGCCGGACGACAACACGGGTAAGCCGAATCCCTACTACGACAACCCGCTACTTTTGTGCGGTCGTCCCTTTAAGAAGGTAACCACGGGGCCAGAAGCGTTCGAACAAATGGCCGGCAATGGCGGCACGCTGCGAATCGGCAACTTCAGCGAAAAAGACGCGATCACGCTGGAAGCGAAAATCGAAGCCCATAAACGGCTGAGCGGAGCCCTCTTCGGGCCGACACCGCCGGCTGATTTCTCCTGGACTTACGACTCGCTGCTGCAGAAACTCGGCGACGGGGCCCTGAAGAACCAACTGCTCAGCGGCGAGATCTATCGCACCAAGTTTGAGAAGTTTATCGAGTTG
>JBJTQD010000537.1:0-2155 GCA_046075445.1 Planctomycetota bacterium | reverse complement strand
GCTGCTCACCGCCCTGCAGACTACCTTCACTTCCCAAGAAATCGCTCGGCGTCTCCCGATTCCGCCACAATTTTAACCAGTCGATTTCGCTCGACCAGCAGTTTGCGCATGTGGCGTGTCACGAATAGCCAATTCGTCACCCAACCCAGCGGGCCAAACGGTGATGAAAAGTCGAACACGTCGGTCATCATCGTACCAACTTCGCAAGTCGCAAATTTGTGGTCGTGATCGAATCTTGTGAACGCACCAGAGACCATCGAGTCGCGAAAGTGGCTCGGGCGATTAAACTGCGTCACCCGTACCGTCAACCGTTGGCGCACCAAGAAATGGGTCGCTTCCCAAGTCACGGTTTCACCAAGCTCGATTAACCCCTCTGTCCTTCCTGCCACAGCCCTTTCGTTTGTCTGTGCTGTCGATGCTATGTGCAAGTCGATGCTGCGCGATAGGTCGAAGACCGTCTCAATCGGGGCTGCAATCGCAGTGGTAAGCGTAATGATTGGCACGCATAGCCTAACTTGTTAACAAATGTGGAAGCAAAGGGGACGGGGGGGAATTTTCGATTTGACCCCCGTCCCCGTTGTTCTACCCAACGAAGGCTCACTCGCCGTGTTTCGAGCACTCATTGATTAGTAACTCGATCGCTGAATCCGGTGTATAGGCATAGGTAAGGGGAGATATCACGTCAAAATCTTCAACGGACATTCGTGATACATCCGTACAGGTAGCCGAAAAGTCGATTTTGCAGACCTGCTTAGCGTATTCCCAATCCACTCGCCACGTGTCGTAGGCTTCCAGTTCGTTCCACGACTTTGGCCATTGGCCCGTCGACCGCACATGGGACACGCACGACTCAATTACCGCTCGGATCAAGTTGCCATGGTAATCTCGCATCAGCGCATAGCGGGCAAAGCACCCAACAGCAATACATGCTACCGCCAAAATCACTGCCGCCGATATCACGATTCGTCGCAACATTGACTAACTTCCCCCACAAAACGCCCAGACAGCGAAAGTTCGAAAAAAAGCTGGCAGGAACAGAAACGCTTTTTACTGTACCTCCAGCGACTTGGCGACAACCTGAAAGAATTTCCCGTACCATTCATTGTCGACGTCTTTAAACTGTCGGCGAGCTTGAGTGATAACCAGCCTGCGGTCGAGGTCGACCATCAGAATACAGCCCGATAAACTGCCGTGGCCAACAGTCTTGGGGCTGAACAGTAAGTCCTCCGGCCGAAGCGAATCTGGCTGAGCGCCCGGGCGACGATGGTAGACCCAGTGCAAGCCAACCCCGTAGCCGTGCGCGGGGGCCGCTTCAACATGCAACTCCCGGGGCAGCAGGAACTCCAGCGTCTCCGGACGAAAAAACTGCTTGCCACCGCTTTGCCCCCGCTCGGCGAGCAGCCCGCCCAAGAGCGCCAACTCGGCTGCCGTCAGTTCGGCATCCGAGCTGGCATTGCCCAGAACCACATCGCCGCAGCCCAGCGGCTGGAACAACTGCTCGGCATACAACTGAACTGCGGGCTGGCCCGATATAAGTTCCAACGCTTTCGCCACCAACTCATAACCTGTCCCCGAATAGCGATGCATTCGGCCCGGTTGATTCAGCTCGATCGCGTTGAGGATCACGTTTTCAAAATGAGGATGGTTCATTCCACCAAACTCACCATGCCCCTCGAAGCCAGCGGTATGGTTGAGGCATTGCCGAAACGTGGGGACGTGCGCGTTGCCTTGGGGGTAGTCAGGAAATACGCTGGCAAGAGAGTCATCCAGCCCTAGCAGGTCTTGATCGAGAAAGCGGGCGACCATCAGTCCCGTGACCGTCTTGGTCAACGAAGCAACCCAGCAGCGGTAATCAAGCCCGACCGGCTGTCCATCTGGCCCAGAACCGAACGCAGCGTGAGTGACTTCTTGGCCGTCTAGCACCACTTTGATTACGAAGGGCTCGCCGGTGGCGGTGCACCATTCCTGACAGTAGCCATCAATTGCTTGTTTGGCACGAGCAAGTTGCTCAGGCGTCAACTGCGAGGCGGAGGTGCTCCCATCCGCAACGGAGCGACTTTCCACTTCGCGCGGCGCGGCGAGCGGGCGAATCTTTTGTTCGAGCCCGAGCAATTTCAGTTTGAGCGCAAGTTGCCGCTCAGCATGCTGCGCCTGC
>JBJTQD010000536.1:0-951 GCA_046075445.1 Planctomycetota bacterium | reverse complement strand
GCTAGTTTCACAAACCGCGGGTCTCGATGCAGCACGATCAAATCGGGGTCTTCCCGCATCTGGCCTCGATTCTGTTCGTCGCTCTGATTCCAACGCTCCAGTAGTGTGACCGCTCGATCTGTCCAGTTACGTTTTTCTTCGGCGGTTGCCGTCTCGCTGGCGGCAAACAATGCCACCGCACACGCCAGATTGTAGAGTACGCCGCGATCCGCTGACTCCGCTCGTGCAAGCCCCTGCTCGAGTCTTGCGATGGCAGCCTCTTTGCGGCCTAGCCACAGCGGCACGAGGCTCTCCACATAATCGCGATACACGGCATCAGGTTCACTGGCAGACCACTGAGCCAGCACCGTGTCGGCTTCTTCTGTCCGCTTTAGCCGAGCTAAGGCAAAAAGTCGAAGCTGATCGATTTCACCGCGCAACTGCGACATCGAATCGGCCAATTCCATTTTCAAAAGCGCATCGAGATCTGCGAGCGCGGACTCAAACTCCCCGACAAGGAACAGGTTTCTACCCCGCCAATACAGAAAATTGGCCTGAGCCTTTTCTTCCGGAGTTGCGTTCTCCATCTGCGACAGAGCCTGACGCGATTGTTCCAGCGGATCGGGTAGCGGTTTTGGCTCAACCGCACGCGGTGTGATTCGCACGAACGAGACTCCCTGGGAATTCACGAACCAGTTTCGGCCATCGACCATTTGCTTCGCGTCGGGGAGAGTCGGCTCGGGGATCTCCCACTCGCGCATCAGCCACGCCGCCGCACTGTGCGTCGAACTATCAGGCAGCGAATAATACTGGGTAGCAAGTTCTGCGATGCGAGTCTTGTCGTCGTTTGAAATCTGCTTCACCGGTATCTGGCCTACACCCAAACAAACTGCCGAGCGAAGTGCGGGACTGGTTGAATCCTTGACGGTAGCTGTGACTTTTTCAAGATCGATTTCCCAGCGCCGAAACTCG
>JBJTQD010000535.1:0-1589 GCA_046075445.1 Planctomycetota bacterium | reverse complement strand
CTGCCAATCGATGGACTGGATATTTCAAGCCTGATGTTCGAAGCCACTCCCGGCCCCTCCCCGCACGAGTACTTCTACATCTACTACTCAGGCGGACAACTGCAAGCCGTGCGCGACCGCCAATACAAACTACTGCTGCCACATCGTTACGGTTCGCTTGAAGGCCAGCCCGGCGGCAGCGATGGAAATCCGGCTCCCTATCGCCAACAAGATTGCCCGCTCAGCCTTTTCGATTTGAAGGCCGACCCGGGCGAGTCCAAAAACCTGGCCGACTCCCATCCCGAGGTCCTCACGAGACTGCAAGCCGCCACGGAAGTAGCTCGCCAACGCTTCGGTGATACGCTGACTAAGCGACAAGGCAGCGAAAATCGCCTGCCGGGTAAACTCGAGGAAGCCGAGCAGAAATAATCGCGAGAGATACTGCCACTGTAGCCCTGAAATCGGGCACGAAGCTCGCGTCCAGCTCGACGTCACTCCGCGCAGCGCCAGCACCAAACTGCTGGCAAAACTGGTACTGAGCCAATCGGGCAAAACTCCTACAATGCAGCCGCCGCAGAGGTAGCTTCAGCCTCGTGCGGCTGGACTTTGCCCCAGACCCTGCACCATGTTTCTTTCGCTCCCGCTTTGGTTGTCCGCCCCACTGGCAAACGCGAATAAGATCGTCGCGTCTCGCGTCTCTCTGCGCCTGCTGAATTCTCGTCGCTCTGCTCTAGTCCCATTTTTGCTCCTATTCATCAGTCTCTACGCCAGCAACTCGCTCGCTCAGGAGCCAAGCAAGGAACCCGCCGGTGGGCTAGTCACCTCGGCAACATCGGACTCCGTCGACGCAGCCTCGATCAACGCGGCGATCACTCAACTACAAGCCAAAGCGGATCTGGACGAGATCACAAAAAACAACGCCTCGCAGCTCTATCAAACGGCGCTCAAAAGACTCGAAGCCCGCGAGCAATCGTCAAAAAAGTCATCTGAATACGACCAAGCCATTCAAACAGCTCCGCAGACGCTGCTCGACATCAAACAGGAGCTCCAGCAACTCGCAAACAACCGCCCCACAATTCCCTTCGGACTTCCTTCCAATCAACTCGACCAGCGTCGAGTCCAACTCCAAGCCGAAGTCGAGACCCAGCGCAAACTCTTTGACCAGTTGACCGACGAGCCCGCTCGGCGTCGCAACCGAATCGCAGAACTCCCGACAGCCCTGCAGCAAACGCAAACCCAACTCAACGATGTCGCGGCTCAACTTGCTACCTCCGCCCCCAGCGGCGAGCATCCCGAACTGACCCGAGCCAGACGGACGCTTCTGGTCGCACAGAAATTCGCTTACGAAGCCGAACTCGAAAGACTCAATCGCGAACAGCTGTTCTACACGGCGACAGCCGACCTGTTGCCTGAACAGAAAGCACTCGCCAAGCAACGGATGGACGACTCACTGAAACTCCTCGAGAGCATTCAGCGGACAATCGACCAGCAACAGGAATCGACGCTGCAGCGATTTGCACGTGAGACCCAAGAACTTCAGAAGATCAGTCCGGCGCAGCTTCAACCGCTGGCGGACAGCAACGCCGCGCTAGTCGAGACCTATCGCAAGC
>JBJTQD010000534.1:0-4636 GCA_046075445.1 Planctomycetota bacterium | reverse complement strand
GGCTGGATGCAGCCGCAAGGTCCGACGACCTTCATGACGCAAGTGAACACCAACGCCTCGGGACAAGACATTGTTGGCGATGCGGCAAACGAACCTTCAATCTGCGTCGACCCGACCAATCGCAACCGAATGGCGATCGGTTGGCGGCAATTCGACACCATCACCAATAACTTTCGGCAAGCCGGCGTGGCCTACACGGCAGACGGCGGAGTGACTTGGAGTTCCAGCGTGCTGACCCCGGGGAATTTTCGCAGCGACCCAGTCCTCGAAGCCGATGCCAACGGAAATTTTTTCTACTCAAGCCTCAGCTCTACGACCTCGGCAGAAATTTTCAAATCGACTGACGGCGGCGCGACTTGGGGAAGCCCAATCAATTCTTTCGGCGGCGATAAACAATGGGTCGCAATTGATCGCACGACAGGCCCCGGGAGAGGAAACATCTATCAGCACTGGAATGTGCAGTTCAGTTCCGTAGCGAATACCAGCTTCACCCGTTCGACAAACAGTGGCGCTTCCTACGAGACGCCGACGACCGGGCCAAACCCATACATTAAGTGGGGCACTATGGATGTGGCTCCCGATGGCAGTCTCGTCGTGGCTGGAGCCGCACTCGATACGGCAAACGGCCACCTCTTCTCCAAATCAACCAACGCTCAGTTCGTTGGACAAACGCCAACTTTCAGTTCACTCACGATCAATCTTGGAGGTAAGACGGGTACCGGAGCGGTTAACCCGGTTGGCTTGCTCGGGCAAGTATCGATCGCGACCGATCATTCATCGACCGCCACTCGCGGCAACATCTACGTTCTCGGTTCGGTCGACCCGGAAGGAGCTGACCCGCTGGACGTCATGTTCATCCGCAGCACTGACGGCGGAAATAGCTGGAGCGCTCCGAAGAAAATTAACATCAACCCCGCTGGCCAGAATTCTTACCAATGGCTGGGAACCATGTCGGTTGCCCCAAATGGTCGCATCGATGCGATTTGGAATGACACGGGTGTTGACCCAAGCAACAACTTTTCGGTTCTGAAATACGCCTACTCCTGGGATGGCGGAATCCATTGGGCCGGCAACGTCGCTTTGACTCAGTCGTACAACCACACGCTCGGCTACCCTTCCCAAAACAAGATGGGTGATTACTACGACATGGTTTCCGATGAGCAGGGCGTCAACATCGCCTTCTCAGCGACCTTCAAAGGTGGGCAAGACGTCTACTTCATGCGAGTCAACGCCCTCCCGCCTAACATCGCACCGACACTCGATGCTCTCGCTAACCTGACGATCAACGAAGACGCTCCACAGCAGACCGTATCACTGACCGGGATTTCGGCGGGAGAGGGCGAGGACCAAGCTCTGCGCGTGACCGCCACCAGCAGCAACACGGCCATCATCCCCAACCCCAGCGTCAATTACATTTCACCAAATCCGCAGGGCTCGATCAGTTTCACTCCGGAAGCCAATCGGTACGGAGTGGTGACGATTACGGTCGAGGTCGAAGACGGCGGGCTCGATGACAATCTAAGCACTACCGCGGATAACGGAAAGTTCAGCCGCACCTTTACGGTCACCGTCAATCCAGTCAACGACGCGCCGGTGATGACCAACCTGGGCGGAGATATCACCTACCGCGAAAACGTGATCGTCGCTCGAATCTGCAGTTCCGCTCTTGTCCAGGATGTCGATACGCAAACCTTTACAAATGGAACCCTACAAGTTTCGATAACCTCCGGCGGACAGGCACCCGATCGGCTGTGGATTACCCCCGCCCAGTACTTGGTCGTGTCGGGCAATCAACTCATTTTCAACAATGTCGTTGCGGCGACTTTCAGCGGCGGGACCAATGGCCAGCCGCTACTTGTGAACTTCAACAACCGCGCCACCTTGAACCGCGTGCAGTACATCCTGCGAAATGTCTGCTTCGCACACGATTCAGACAATCCTTCATCCGCCCAGCGCACGCTTTCAATTCAATTGGCCGACGGAGCAGGCGGTCAAGCGAGCGCGACCAAGCGAGTCAATGTGACGCCGGTAAACGACCGACCGGTGCTCACCCAAATTCCGACTGCATCAAGCTACACGCTGAATGCGGCTCCGATTTTGCTCGCCCCAGCAGCTGTGGTCGCCGACCCCGACAGCCCCAACTTCTCAGGTGGCGTGTTGTCTCTGAATTACACCACCGGGTCCGAGACGAGCAATCGACTTTTGCTCGGCGGCCTCTACTCCTTCGACGGCTCGAATAACGTCCTCCGCAGCGGGATCGTGATTGGCCAGCGAAATGCTTCGGGTGGAATTGGGATCAACAACCTGCTGATCACGTTCAATGCAAACGCCTCGCAAGCGATTGTGCAGGAGTTGCTCCGTAGTATTTCCTTACAGACCGTTGGCGGCGTCGCTAAGACGGCTCGCACTCTGGAGATTTCGCTGAGTGACGGAGCGGGCGGAACTAGCAGTGTCGTCCAGACTCGAATTGATGTGGTCTAAGGCAGTGCAGTGTCGAGCGAAAGGAGGGAAGACTTTTTCAAAAGGTCTTATTTTCCCGCCTGCAAATTTTCAATTCAACCAGAAGGGGGTCGGGAGTAGAAATAGATGGTTCTCCAGCAAACTTCCCGCTCCGCTCCAACTGAGGTAGCGCGTCAAAACTAGGATCACGGCAAACGCTCCACAGCCGATTACCAGAACGAAGGCCCAGAGCAGGCTCCACCACCAACTGGAGCCGCTCGCTCGCTTCAGACCACTTGCGGTCGAGGCCCCTAGCAGCAGCCGCGAGGGCCAGGCCCCGGCGACAAACACCAGTGAGAGGACCCAGTGCAACTCTGGCGGGACCGCTTCGATCTTTAAGAGAAACATCGGCAAAGCGAGGACCAGCGCAACCCAACCGGCGAGCGCCGACCAAAGCGGTGCGCGACGGAATTGAGTCCACCCTGCTCGCGGCTCGAGAAACGTACGCCAGCGTTCGGTGACCGAAAACCGCAACTGCACTTGAATCCGCAAAGCAAAAACAAGCGCAGCAAGGGGAATCCCAATCAGGGCCAATAATCCGCCGCCAGGGTCATTCCGATTCGCCGCAGCGATCAAGAGGCCGCTGGGAAAAAGCAGCCAGAGCAGCGTCCCAGCGGCTCCGCGGACCCCCAGCCACCAAAAATATGGCAATCGCAATCCAAGCCAGAACTGCCAAAGTTGCTCGCTGCTCCGCCGCATCCATTGCCCCTCCCGAAACGACCGGCGAAGCACACTGGGCGGGAACCAGTTTTGGAGCGGCGTGAGCGACCGAAAATCAGCGAGAGCACAGGGCATAACCAACCCGATCGACGCACCGGCCAAAGCGCCTATCGGCCGCCAACCAAGCGAACCCTGGACCGCCCAGAGCGCCCAGCGGAACGGCGCCCACAATGGCCACAGGAAATGCCTCAGCCTGCCGCCACAAGCGAGCGCTGAAAGAAGATGCAAGACGGTGAGCAGCAATCCGCTGATCAATAAAATCCGCAGGACGCGAGTCGATGCACTGGCAGGGTCGATCAGCCAAGCTGCATACCAAGATTCGCTGAGCAGGCGCACAGGTACGATACTCAGCCAAACGCCGAGCAAAACACCTCCCAAACGAACGGCCTTTTCCACGCCAATGAAACCCGCCCGCAAACGGCCTTGTTTCGCTACCCGCCCGCTGACGGCCAGCAGATAACCGAAACTCGCGAACTGAAGGACCGGGATCGCTGCGACGACAGCCAGCAAAACTAAAAGCGAGGCAATCCCGAAACAGAAACGGGTTGCCGATCCAATCCAAGCGGCACTGCGAAAAGTCCAGCTAGTAAACCGACTAGGGGACTCTGAAGATGTCGTCTCGGCAACAATCGGCGTCGGCGTGAGGCCGTTTTCTCCAATCGGCCCGACTGAAAGCGGATTCGAAGTTTGGATTTCGTCGACGGGAGATGAGACGTTCAAGGAGTTCTCCGGAAACCATGCTTTGAAGGCAATCACCGCCTAGAAAGCAAGCCGCTGATCTTCTGATAAGCTGACCAGCGGAACAGGGGTTGGGTTTTCAAATTCCGAGGAAAATCGCGAAATTTTTCGGCAACCTTAGGTCTCAATGATAGGTATAAAATGTGTATATTCGCCGTCGTAGCGACCTGCCCTTTAATGGATTCACTTGACCAGGCACCTAGTTTGGGTGCGACCCGCGAACAGTTTCTCCATGTCCTGTGCCCGACTGGTAGCGGCTTCGGATTGCCTCGTCTGTTATTTTTCAGGTTATCCCAACAGTCCTGTCGGTAGTAATCCTGTGAAAACCATGCTACTGACAAAGACCGGACCCTGGGTGGCTTTGCTTGCGACTGCCGGATTGACATTCTCAGCTGCCGTTTGGTTGTTGGTTCCGCCGATTCGTTTTCGGGCGGAACGCAATCCGCAAACACCTCCGGCTAAACTGGAAGCGATCGACGAAATCATTTCAAGGCTAGACGCGGTGACAGCCAAGCCACGGCAGTCAGTAAGTGGCAGCCAATCCAGCCCCGGGGACTTCACCGCCAACGGCGTCGGCCTGCTCGACTGGGCGCGGCGCGTCAGTCTTGGGCTGATGGGCTCCATTCCTTCATTGGAGGAAATTCGGCAACTGGAAGCCCAACCCACGGCGTTGCGCGAG
>JBJTQD010000533.1:0-1968 GCA_046075445.1 Planctomycetota bacterium | reverse complement strand
GCGGCAAGATCATGCGGCGGTTGCTGCGCGATATTGCGAGCGGCAAAGCGGAGATTTCGCAGGACACGAGCACGCTGGAGGATTACAGCATTCTGGCGAAGCTGCGAGGCGATGAGGAATAGTGGGGTGTGGGTAAATCATTGGGCTTCGAGTTCACCCCAATGATTGTGCAAAGCCTCAAGGGGGGGTTGAACAGAGAGGTTGGCTCTCTTTGCTTATCGTCAGCCGGGTCTTCGTGCCAGCCCGTGGTTCTGCGGCGCAATTGTGGCTCGAGACGAACTGTAGCTGGCTAGTCATGGCTCCACCGACGCGAGGTCGGGTGGTGGCCCGCGTTGGTGGTTGCTTTCTCAGGCGACTGTTTCTTGAGAGTCTGGGCTCCTTACAGTCGAGGCTTGGATTGCAGCCCGAGCGTCGAAATGGAACAGCTTACTTGACCGTTAGAGTTTTCCTCTTTTACCTCGGCGCTCGATTTAATGGCCCAAACTGTGGCTGTAAGCGGTCGATCTGTCACTGAAAAGATTTGTGCGGTGCTGGAAGCCGGACCGATACAAAGAGAGACGTTGCGCTCTGTGCTGCGCGTTGGTTGCGACTTGGTGATTCTTTGCCCGGGGAGGGAGGGATTGCTAGCGTGACGGGAATCGGAAGCTGGAGGATGCCTTTCGGCTAGCAGGGAGACCTGCGGAAGTTGCCGGCTCAAGGAAGAGACGATGTTAAAGCGACGGGAATTTATTGCGGCCTGCGTAACGACGGGGCTCTTGGTGGGATCGCGGTCGGCTTGGGGTTACGAGCGCCGACGTGACGAGTTGGATTGGGCTTGTGAGGCGGTGCAGACACCTCCGGCTTCGCTCAAGCGGCGTGCTCCCGTGGTGACGGGTGTGTCGGTGGCTCCGAACGAGGGCCTGATTGCGGTGGTCGGCGATGACCACTTGGTTGGAATTTACGATGTCGCTTCGAAACGCTTTCGGGCTTCGCTGGAAGCTCATCGGGATTGGGTGCGGGCGGCAGCTTTTTCGCCTGATTTGAAGAGTTTGATCACGGCGGGCAATGACCGCACGGTTTACTGCTGGAATCCGGCGACTTGGGAGCAGCCATTATTGTTGGCTCAACAACCGCATGCGGTTTTCCAGGTTGCTTTCTCCCCAGTGGGTGATTTGTTGGCAACGGTCGGTTTCAGTAGCACGATGTACCTCTATGACATGGAGGCGCGGCAGGAGTTACGGCGGTTGGAGTGTCCTTGTGAAGACATGCGCGGCGTGGCCTTTTCGCAAGATGGAAAATTCATTGCCGCGGGTGGCCGCTGTGGAACCGTGCGAGTGTGGGAAGTCGCTTCGGGAAAGCTGGCGGCAGAGTACAAAGTTCACCGCCAAAGAATCCGTTCGCTGCAGTACAACGCGTTGGGGCAGATCCTGAGTTGCGGAGATGACCAAGTGGTCGCTTTGACAGATCCCTTTCAACCAGCAGCCAGCGTGCAGTTACCAAGGCAGTCGGCCAAGTTGTTCGCGGTCACGCTGCTGGAGGATCAACTCTGTGCGACGAGCGGAAGCGACAACGTGATTTCGATTTGGAATTTGTCCACTCGAGAACTCGTTGGCACGTTGAAGGGACATACCGGAACGGTGAGTTGCCTGACTACGAGCCCGCGTTTGCTGGTTAGCGGCAGCTATGACACACAAATTCGGATTTGGCAACGAACGGCCAAGGTTGGCCAGCTAGAGTCCGAACCATCGGCGGAAGCACCTGGTTGGAGTCCGCGGATTCGGTAGTGATTGCGAAACAACAAGTCGGGTTCTGGCTGCGAGATAGAGAGCCTGTCGCGTCAGTCGGTTAGCTCGTTTCAGGGAGGATAGAGCGTTGAACTTTGTACAACGAATCGTCGGCTGGGGACAGGAACGCAAAGCCAAGGTAAAGCCTGCACTTTCAACGAGTGCTGCTTTGGAGCGTCGCTGCCATTTTGAATTGCTGGAGAGC
>JBJTQD010000532.1:0-6300 GCA_046075445.1 Planctomycetota bacterium | reverse complement strand
GCGGCGATCCCGATCGCTGGCGCACCCCGAACTTTTAATTCGCGAATGGCTTGCCAAACTTCTTCCTGAGTCAGGCACTGCAGTTCGATGAGTTCGCCGGGCAGTCGCGTCTGGTCGAGAAGAATCAGCCGACCGTCTGTTTCGCCCTCCCAACGAACGGATCTGGGAACGGTGCTCGAGCGAGTGGAGGAAACGGGCGGGGAAACAGAAGCTGTGGTCATCAATCCGGGCCAAAATGGGGTGAAATAAAAAGGACGAGTTCGCTCAACCGTTTGCTCAAACCAGCGGTTGATAATTCAAGTTGAAAGTCTCTGCGACCGCCTGATTGGTGACTTTACCGCGGCTGATATTGGTCGCCAGCCGCAGAGGCAATTCGCTCGCGACGGCTTGGTCGAGCCCGAGCTTGGTCAGCTTGATCACCCAAGGGAGCGTTGCATTGCAGAGCGCAAAAGTGCTCGTCCTGCCGACAGCTCCCGGCATATTGCCGACGCAGTAGTGAATCACTTCTTCCTCGATGAACACGGGATCGCTGTGCGTCGTCGGGCGGCTTGTTTCGAGGCAACCACCTTGGTCAACAGCCACATCGACGATCACGCTGCCCGGCTTCATGGTCTTAAGGTCAGCTCGTTTGATCAGCCGGGGAGTTTTTGCACCCGTGATCAGCACCGCCGCGATCACGAGGTCGGCTTTGCGGAGTTCCTCTTGGATCATGTGCCGGTCGCTGTAGAGCACATTCACGTTTGGCGGCATGATGTCTTCCAGATAGCGGAGCCGATCGAGGTTGATGTCCAGAATGGAAACATCAGCCTTGAAACCAGCAGCGATCTTCGCGGCGTTGGTGCCGACCACTCCACCGCCGATGATGGTCACGTGCGCGGGGGCCACTCCGGGGACGCCGCCGAGGAGAATTCCGCGGCCCATTTGCGGCTTTTCTAAAAATCTGGCCCCTTCCTGCACGCTCATTCTCCCCGCGACTTCGCTCATCGGGGTGAGCAGCGGAAGCGATCCATCCGGGAGGCTCAAGGTCTCATAAGCGACGCAGTGGGACTGCGATTTGATCATCGCTTCAGTCAGTTCGCGGTCGGCGGCGAAGTGGAAATAGGTGAAAAGGATTTGGCCAGGCCGAATTTGCGACCACTCAGATCGCTGCGGCTCTTTCACTTTGATAATCAAGTCGGCGCGTTCGAAGATCTCTCTCGGGCTGCGGACAATCGTGGCCCCTTCGGCTTGGTATTGTTGATCGGAAAGGCCGCTGCCAAGTCCGGCTCCAGCTTCGATCAGGACTTCGTTGCCGCGCCGAGTCAGTTCGTGGACTCCGACCGGAAGCATGGCGACTCGGTACTCGTCCTTTTTGATTTCCTTTGGCACACCGACAATCATGGGAGGCTCACAGTCGAATGGATTAGGAATTCAGCCCGGCAGCACCGAAGTGGTGGGCTGCTGTAAGGAGAGCTGACAGTTAACGAAACAACGGGACCGCTTCTTGCCAAAGCCAAGGGCCCGCCGGGCCGCGGGCATGCCTTCCAGAGGAGGGCCACGACTCGGCCAGCGGTTCGACCAGCAGCCGCTCACCCCGCGATCAAAGAGTTTAGCGGTCGGTAAATCCAGCGGAAAGAGACTGAAACGTTCGATTTGTGCGGTATTCTGCCATCCAATTGACCCCTAAATTGAACCGGTTCTATAATCTTCGCTTTTCCACCCCAGCCCCACGCCACCGGCGAGTGATTGAATGAAAATCCACGAGTTCCAAGGAAAGAAGCTGTTTGCCGATTTTGGGGTTGCCGTTTTGGCCAACCGCGTCGCCCGAACTCCCGAGGAGGCGGCTGAAGCGTTCCGCGCCCTGGGCAGTCCAGTCGCTGTTGTGAAATCCCAGATCCATGCCGGAGGTCGCGGCAAAGGCACCTTTAAGGAAAATCCCCAGCAGCGGGGCGTGCAGTTGGTGAAGAGCGCGGAAGAAGCCGCCAGCGTTGCCCGAAACATGTTGGGTAATACCCTGGTGACGATCCAAACCGGCCCCGAAGGCAAGGTTGTAAACCAAATTCTAGTTGAAACAGGCTGTGACATTGCCCGCGAACTCTATTTGGGGATTGTTTTGGACCGAGCGGCGTCGCGACCTGTTCTGATGTGCAGCCAAGAAGGTGGCGTCGACATCGAAAAGGTGGCCCATGAGACCCCAGAGAGGATTTTCAAAGAGCATTTCGACCCGGCTCAGGGTCTGGAAAGCTTCCAAGTGCGAAAGCTTTGCAAGCGATTGGGAATCGAAGGTAAGAGCGTTCTCGTTGCCGACAAATTCATGCGAGCCATTTGCCGGCTGTTCGTCCAGCTCGACAGCAGCTTGGTCGAAATCAACCCGCTGGTCGTTACCAAGAGTGGCGACCTTGTGGCTCTCGACTCGAAGATCACTTTTGATGACAACGCGGCTTTTCGCCACAAGAACCTCGCCGATCTGCGCGACTTGTCTGAGGAAAATGAATCCGAAGTCCGAGCCTCCAATGCTGGCTTGAGCTACGTAAAGTTGGACGGAAACATTGGCTGCCTCGTCAATGGCGCGGGCTTGGCCATGAGCACGATGGACATCATCAAGTTGCACGGCGGAGAGCCAGCAAACTTCCTCGACGTCGGTGGCGGTGCCAATGCAGACCAGGTGACCGAGGCTTTTCGGATCATCCTCTCGGATCCCAACGTCAAAGCGGTTCTGGTCAACATTTTCGGTGGCATCATGAAGTGCACCACGATTGCCGAGGCGATTGTGACGGCGGCCAAAACCGTCGGTTTCAAAGTCCCTCTCGTCGTTCGGCTCGAAGGAACCCAAGTCGACGAAGGTCGAAAAATTCTCGCCAACTCTGGAATCAATATCATTCCCGCGACTGACTTGACCGACGCAGCCAAAAAAGTGGTGGCAACGATCTAGTTTGAGTTGGGTTCTGTTCGTGGTTCACAGACCGTAATGTTCACCAGCAGCCGCGTCCCGCATTTTTCATTCAGGCAGTATTTTTAAACCAGGCATTCTTTCATGAGCATTCTCGTCAACAGCGAAACCCGGGTGATTTGCCAAGGCATTACGGGCAGCGTCGGTGCTTTTCACACTCGCGGCTGCATGGAATACGGAACGAAGATGGTCGGCGGCGTGACACCCGGCAAAGGTGGACAGACTGCCGAAGGGCTCCCGGTATTCGACACGGTCGAAGAGGCTCGCGCTGCCACGGGTTGCAATGCGACGATGATTTTCGTCCCGCCTCCGTTTGCCGCCGATGCGATCCTCGAAGCGATCGATGCGGGCATTGAATTGGTGGTGGCCATTACCGAAGGCGTTCCTGCCCTAGATATGGTTCGGGTGTACGATCGAGTCAAACGTTCCAATTCAATATTGGTCGGTCCCAATTGCCCGGGCGTGATCACTCCGGGCCAATGCAAAATCGGAATTATGCCCGGCTACATCCACAAGCCGGGCAAAATCGGGATCATGAGCCGCAGCGGTACGCTGACTTATGAAGCAGTTTGGCAAACCTCGAATCTGGGGTTGGGGCAGTCAAGCTGTGTGGGCTTGGGCGGTGATCCGATCGTTGGCACGTCGTTTATCGACTGCCTCAAGTGGTTCCAAGCTGACCCGCAGACCGAAGCGATCCTGATGATCGGTGAAATCGGCGGTTCTGCCGAAGAAGAGGCTGCGGCATTCGCCAAGCAGCATGTGACCAAGCCAGTCGCGGGCTTCATCGCCGGCAGCGCGGCTCCTCCGGGTAAGCGAATGGGGCACGCCGGTGCGATCATCAGCGGCGGCAAAGGCACTGCCGCTGAGAAGCAGGCCGCCTTCCGCGCTGCAGGAATCGAAGTTGCCCTTAGCCCAGCCGACATGGGTGCGGCGATCAAGCGGGCGATTGACCTGCGAAAGTAACGCCGTCAGGATTTCGCTTCCCTCCGACTCTTATCTCAGAAAGTCGATCAGGCTTTGGTTCATCATCTGTGATGCAACCATAAAGGTGAATTGTTGCAGCATTTGTTCGTTGGTTAATTGAACTACGGCTTGAGTGAAGTCGGTATTCTGCAAATCCCCAATTCGGATCTCGGTCTCGGCTTGCAGATCCTGATTTCGATTTTTGAGTTGGTCGAGTCCTTCAAGAGAGGTCGACTGTAAGCCAACCGCTGTGAGCACCCGGTCGGCCATGTTGTCGAGTTCACCCATTCGACGCGCGAGCGCGGCGCCCATTTGAGCATTGTCGAGTTGACGTGTTCCCCTCAAGTCCCTGATCAGTTCGTCCATCACCTGAAACGCATTCGAGGTGCCTGTGAACTCCAGGTAGTCGTCACCTGTTCGCAAGATATTGGTGGAGTTGATTGTCACGAGGTTTCCGGAAACGGAATCGTTGACAATTTCGCTTGCTGCGAAGCCAATCGGAGTTGTCGTCGCCCCTCCATCGACGCTCATCGTCCCGGTGGCAGTGAGATCAACATTCGCATTGAAGCCGGCAGCGATAGCCGTGGTGTTGACGAAGATTTTCTCGCCATTTGCCCCGGCGACTTCGAGATTGGTCATCGAGTTGTTCCATGCCACCGCGGGCCCGCCGTTGAGCGAAATCGTTCCCGAGGTGCCGGTGCCACTGGTGTCCACGAGCTTTACGCTGTGAGAGCCAGCCTGACCGATGACCGAGTCGTTACCGGGAGAACCGGTCCCGGCAGCGAGGCCTGAGGCACCAAGGTAAGAGGTAAGCGTATGTCGGATTTGCAACGTCGCTCTGCTGCGAATCGTATCTGTGCCACTGCCGACTTGAGCACCGGTCTTACCGTAAATAATGGTTGCCCCTCGGTCCCCTGGGCCGAAAATCTCTTGGCCGTTGTAAAGGGTCTCCACAGAGAGGCTGGGGCTAATGACCGATTCACCAGATTGGTCGGATCCGGAATAGGAAACTCCCATGACGCGTCCATCAATTTGGCTTTCCGTAAAGCCCCAAGGGATTCGGTCGGTCGCCGCGCCTCCGTAAATGTATTGTCCATTGAAGCGGGTGTTGGCGAGGTCTTTCATCCGCGTGAGTAATCCCTCGGCTTCAAGGGCTAGCGCACTTCGCTCTTCCTGGCTCAGAGATTGAACACCCTCCTGGGCGAGTCGTTTGGCGCTCGAAAGCAGTTGTTGAAATTCGGTGAGATTTGAAACACTCGCGTTGAGCTTCCCCTCGGCTTCCTGAATCACATATTTCGAGTCCTCAAGATGCTTTAATTGGGACTGCATGAAGTTGATGCTGCGAAATGCGAGCGGATCATCCGACGACTTCTTGATTCTGATTCCGGACGAGAGTTGATCCTGCAATTGAAGTAACCTCGTTCCGTGGAGGGACGAGTACGCCGAGAGGCGAGAGATCATTCCGTTGGTTGTGGCACGGGGAATCATCGGCAGCAGCTCACTTCAAGTTAGCGATGTGTCTTAACGGAGGGCGTCGAGGATTTGTTGATAGACTTGGTCCATAGCCTGCAGGACGCGGACGCTCGCTTCATAAGCCCTTTGGTACTTGCTCAGGTTGACCATTTCTTCATTGACATCGACACCCGAGATCCCTTCGCGTTGTTGCTCGTACTCTTTTTTCAGGTCTTCGAGTTGGGTCATCATGTAAGTACTTGAGCGAACACGACTGCCGATCTTTGATGTCGTCTCGGCATGAAACTGCTCAAACGTCAGCTTTCCCTCTACCAATGGCTTTTCCCGCAAGGTCATCAACTTCTTCAGAATCGAGGTGTCAGCCACTTCGCCGGTGCGTCCCACCGCGATGCGCGAGTTGTCTTTGAGCAACTCGGGATCGACCTGCATGCTTAAGGGGTCGCTGCCGATGAAGAAACTGTTCAGCCCAAAAGCAGAAAGAGCTTTCCCGGTATCCGAGTTGGCTACCAGAGGCGTGGTGAATTGGTCGCCCGCGGCGACTGTACCAGCGGCAAATTGGACGCTGACCCCTCGATAAACCTCGAGTGGTTTTCCGGCTTCGTAGCCCTGCCCGATATTGATTGTCGTCAGCAGGTTGCCGTCGCCATCGAAGACGTCTGCGGTCAGGCCCGGCGTGATTCCGATAGTTCCAGCGCCATTGACTACCACCTGAAGTTCTTCATTGTCGGTTCCTGTAAATTCCCCGGAGAGTCGCGGTACGGAGGTTCCCGTAAACGAAGTCAGGTCGGGAACCGTCTCCAGTCGCCCGGTGAAGTCGAACTTGAATCCGGGATCCGAGAGGATTCTTAATTCACCCGTGTTGGGATCGACTACGCCTTGTAGGTTGGGAACTGAATTCACAGCGGCCGCGAAATCGTTGAGTGAGTCAGTGGCTG
>JBJTQD010000531.1:0-4580 GCA_046075445.1 Planctomycetota bacterium | reverse complement strand
TCTAAAGTCAGATTCTTAGTTGTAGCACGGCCGGGAGTCGCTTGCTCAGCGAATGGTATTGGCAGCCCGTTTCAGGTTTTTGGCGATCTGCAACCGCACCATTTCAAGAATGGGGCTCTCTCCGTAAAGAGAACGAAATTCTTGAGTGGCTGCCTCGAGTTTTTGAGTCGTCTCAGAGAGGAATTCCTCGACCAGATCAAAGACCAAGTTTGAGCCCATCTGGATCTCCTTGGCGTAGGCTTCCAAGTCTCGACGAATCACCTGTCCAGGTTCAAATTGGTCGCCGAAACTCATCGCCAAGTTTCGGTCCAGCGGTTTGTAGACGCGGGTGCAAACGAGGTCGTAAAACGGTGCCAGACGAGTGCCCCGGAGCGGGCTGAGCAGGAGCGAGACATTCTTTGCGTGGGCGTCGCAGTTGCCCATCAGCCAATTGAAAATCGCCCAGCGAGCGAGCAGTCGCAGGTCCGCGAGTGGTAAGCTGCCGTGGATGCGGATGATTTCTGCGAGTTCCGCGTGTCGCGGTCCACCCTCCTTCTGGTACTTGCGCAGCGGGCTTCGTCCCAATGCTTGGCAAAAATCCTCTTGGTGGAGACGCTGAATTTCACTTTTCTCCAACCTTCGATCGTAACGCTCGACGACCAGAATTGTCCCCCCGTTAACCGGTCGCAAGAGTTCCGCCTGCGGCACGGGAAGACCCATCCGGCTCGCGAGTCGTCCCAGCAGGTATTCGTTTTCCGGAAGATATTTAAAGTAAGGTGAGGCGAACTTTAGAAGGTGGGTGCTGGGAGCTTGCTCCAGAGGAAGCGATATCTGTTGTCCTGAGATTCTTACCGGGAGCTTGTCCTGAGCACCCGCGAGCGAGAGACGTACGCCATCGCGGCCTACCGTCGATGAGAAAACGTCCGGGGTGTTGGCCAGCGACCAAACGCGGAGTTGTTCAGGGTCGATTGGGCGATAATCGTCCGCAGAGAAATTCGCAGATGGAGGTAAATCGCTGAGTGTCAACGCACCGGCACATTCACCACCGATCAGACGGAGTAACTCGAAATCGTTGCCGGGTGTGACTTTCAGTCGTTGGCACAGTCGAGCGCGAACGTCTGCTTCCGGCAGGAGGTTGGCAAAAAAACTATGTGCCGCTTCGCCATAGGTTTCAGGGCCGAGAGGGAGCGACAGCGAGATAGGAAAAGCGACCGCCGAATTTAACCATTCCGCCGCATAAGCGAACTCCATTCGCTCGACACTCGTCAAACTGACGCGGCCGACCAAATGTTGCTGCCACCAGACTGATAGCGCCTTCATAGCTCGCCTCCGGGCCGGACGACGATTTGCAAGTCGAATCCCAGAACGCGGAGAACCTGAAGCACCTTGTTGAACTCGGCTGTCGGCTTGCCCCGTTCCAGTTCCGAGATAAAACGGTTGCCGACCCCAGCCACGGCTGCCAGTTCGGCTTGAGTCAAACCAGCGGCCTTGCGCCGGGCGCGGACGGCCTGCCCTAGGTCTTCAGCTTGTCGAATTATCTTTGGATTCATGACTCTATTCCCGTTCGGGATGATTTCGCGGATTGGCGAGTTGTTTTCCCGCTCGGGAATAATAGCTCTTAATCGGCGGAATTTACCCGTTCGGGAATAAAAAATTCCGAATTTGCCCAGAAATCAACAAGAAAAAGCCCAGGACTAGGGAGGGCGATGCCATTCAGTAGCTCGGAGTTCGCCTGTTCGGGGAACTCTCACTGGCTGGGGCGATTCAAGCATTGTTCGACAAAGTCGAGTTGCTCAGGGGTCAGCGGTGGAAGGGAGCTGGCGGGGAGGTTTGTGCTGGAGTCGATCGTCGCGGCGAGGTAGCTCTCCCCTGCCCCGCTGAAAAATGAGGCGCCGAAGAGAGAACTGCCGCTGAAGTTGGCATCCCGGAGATCGGCTCCCGAGAAACAGGCTCCCTCCAAGTCAGCGCCGCTGAAGTCAGCGCCGCGCAGGTCGGCTTGCTCGAAGTGCGCGTTGGAGAGGTTGGCTTGGGTGAAGTCGGATCGCTGCAATTGGCTTCGTCGAAAGTCGGCATTCCGCAGCAGTGCGGCTCGCGCCCGCAGACCGTTCAGTTCGCGCTGCGAGGCATCGATGCTGAGTAAATCATGGCCGGAGAAATCTCGCGACTCGACCAGCTTGGCTGCTGCTCGGCGATCGAGCGTCGGAGCAAGATAACGCTGTTCCTTCCAAGGGTCAGCCGTATTGTGATATCCCGACTCGGCTTCCCAGTAGCCCAAGCGATCTTCGTAAAGCAACTCTATCTCCGTTAACCACTTCACACTTTTGTAAAGGTATCGCAGCGGCACAATGTTACGGATCGGTCCGCCATGCTCGACGGAAAGCGGATGGCCGTCGACATGCGTTGCCAGGAGCGTATTCAGCTCAAGTGCATCGGACAGCAGCAGTGAAGTGCTGTGCCGACGGTCGGAGTGTGCGATAAAGGAAATGTATTTGGCACTCGCTTGAGGCCGGACGAGTTCCAGGAGGTCGCTCAGGAGGACTCCCGAGAATTCCAGAGCGAATTTGGACCAGCGGGTGACGCAGTGCAAGTCGAGTTGAAGCGTCGTTTGAGGCAACTCTGCCAGTTCGGCGATTGTCCAGGCTTGCATTGAGTCCACTAGTCCATGAATGCGCAGTTCCCGAAGCAGTCCGGCAGCTGGGGTTCGCTCGCCGATGATGGGCCACTTGTCGGCGGCGACCAGCTGTTGATTAGGTGGCAGGCGAGGGCCCGGTGGCACAACTAGGGTTGTTTTCTTGCTTGGGGGCATCGTGGGCGGCTTATCTTGAGCGAACGTCGGCGCCGTCAAATCGCGGCGCTGCCGTCGCGTTTGGGAGACAGGCTTGAAACGCTTCCCATTTTTACCGATCTAAGGCGGTTAAAAAAACAGCCCCTCGCGGATTAATTCGCCGGTCGCTGTTCCGCCCTTTATCGGTGTTTCTGAATTGGCCGCCTCATCGGCTTCTCGATATCCCATGAATTTTGGGGATTGGCATGACTCGTGCTGTCTTTGGTCACAATCGAGCGTGCAGATAAGTCAACGCATGCGATTTTCGGAAATAGTTGTGGAGCTCAACCATGAGACAGCTTGTGATTTTAGCGTTTGTCTTTGTGACCTCGGCCTGCCTGGCCAGTGTCACTTGGGGGCAGCATTTTTATTATCAAGGCCCAAATTACACTTGGGATTACTACCAAGGTGGGTCGCAAAGCAATGTTGCATTCAGTTTTGGGAATGGACCGGCCTACCGTGGGTATGGTTACCAGCCCTACCCGATGCCACGGGTAAGCTACTATCAGAACTATGGCTATCCGGTGCGATACGGTTATCAGCGGCCGATTTATTCGGCTCCCGGTTGCGACTACGGTTATCGTCGAACCGGCTACTATTTCGGCAGCGGAGTATACTACGGCTGGTAGGTTTGCAGCTTTCGCAAGGTACGCGCAAGGCAGTTAAGGCAAACGCGGTGCGAGTCACTTGAGCGGGCGGTCTCTGCGATAAAGCGGCAAAAGCTGCCCGCTCATCCATTCAGTTCTAGAGCTTCCATCCAGTGCTCGTAAAGCTGCTCCAAGGTAGCCGAGGTTTCGGCTAGTTCGCGATTAAGCTGTACGACCTTGGGGCCGACGCGGAGGATCTCCGGTGAAGCAAGGTCGCGATGGATTTGAGCAATCGCCTCCTCGCGACTCTTGATTTCATCTTCGATCTCGTGAGCCTTGCGGTAAGGGAATTTCCGTTTCCGTTTGGCGGTCTCTGTCGCTTTGTGATCATTTGAAGAGACAGACTCTGACTTGCCGCGGCGAGCCGCCGTAGTAGCGGCGACGTCTACTTGCTCTCGCACCTGCTGCATCGTTCGCCAGGCATCGTAGTTCCCCTCGAAGGCTTGCACGCGGTCGGGTTGAAAGACCAGCAGATGAGTACAAATTTGATTGAGGAAGTAGCGGTCGTGGCTCACGACTAGCAAGGTCCCATCGAAATCGAGCAGTGCTTTTTCCAGTGCCGAGCAAGCCCAAAGGTCGAGGTGATTCGTCGGCTCGTCGAGGATCAGAAAGTTGGCGTCGAGTGCCGCCAGTTGAGCCAGCGCGACTCGGTTGCGTTCGCCTCCGCTCATGGAGCGAACAGTTTTGAGCGCGAGTTCGCCGGTGATTCCGAAGAGGGCGAGCAGATCGCGTCGCTCGCGGTCGAGCATCTCCTTGTGTGGCGGGCGGACTGCTTCGGCGGCAACCTTCTCGCCGTCCACTCCGTGCAGGTGTTGATCGAAGTATCCTGGGCGGACGCCGGTGCCAAGTCTAACGCTTCCGCTATCGGCGTCGATCTCGTCAACGATACACTTAAGCAGCGTCGACTTGCCACAGCCATTTGGTCCGAGAATTCCCCAGCGCTGACCGCGCTCGATTTGAAAGCTGACACGCGAGAACAGTGGTTGGGCGTAAGCTTTGCCGAGTTGCTCAACTCGCAACACGATGTCACCCGTTCTCGACGGTTCGGGGAACTTGAAATTGGGGGACTCGATTACGCGTGGAAGTTCGACTCGCTCGATTCGCTCCAGCTTCTTGCGGCGGTCCTCGGC
>JBJTQD010000530.1:0-1526 GCA_046075445.1 Planctomycetota bacterium | reverse complement strand
TTCACCTGCTCTTTCATTTTTCGTCATCTGGTCGAATCTGTCCAGAGCCGAACCAAGGCTGGGCGTTGTAACCGCTAGAATTCGTCCGGAATTCGTGCAGTCAAACGCTGGCCTGAAGGATTATTGACCCGCACCGCCCAGTTTTCTCAGCTGCCGAGCTGATTCGGAGAGCAGCCCAACAGCGGACGCGATCTCGTCGGAAGTCGTCCAGCGACTCAGCCCAAACCTCAGGCTCGACCGGACTTGGTCTCGATCCAGCCCCAAAGCTGTGAGCACGTGGCTCGGCTCAGTGCTGGTCGCCGTGCACGCGCTGCCGCTGGACATCGCCAGCCGAGGACTGCCGACCATCAGCGAATGCCCGTCCAAACCCGGGAATTGGCAATTCAAATTGTTGGGTAGCCGTCTGGACTGGTCTGCCAGTGGCGGCCCATTGACCGGCAATTCCCCAAGCTCAGTTTTCAGAAGCCGGTAAAACTCATCGCGCAGTTTGCCCATGCGTCGGCAATCCGCTTCGCGACTTTCCAAAGCCAATTCCATCGCTCGGGCGAAGCCGACGATTCCGGAAACGTTCAGCGTCCCGCCTCGCCTTCCCGCCTCCTGGCCGCCGCCCTCGATTTGGCTCTGTAGTCGTACACGTCGCCCGCGGCTGCGCACATACAAGGCGCCGATCCCTTTTGGACCGTGCAGCTTGTGCGAGGTAAAGCTCAGCAGGTCGACACCTAGTTGCTCGACGTCAACCGGCAACTTTCCAACTGCTTGAGTTGCATCGCAGTGGACAACGATTCCTCGCTCGGTACAAATTCGACAAATCGCAGCGAGCGGTTGAACTGCGCCAATTTCATTGTTGGCCAGCATGACGCTGACCAAGATTGTCTCGGGCCGCAAGGCTGCCGCGAATTGCTCGAGATCGATCACGCCGGCGAGCGGAGAGTGATATGGGTGGACGCCAAGGCGGGTTACTTGGAATCCGGACTGCTCTAGCCGATTCACGGGCGCGAGGACAGCCTGATGTTCCGTGAGTGCAGTGACGATGTGGCCGGAGCCAACTCGCTGGCAATAGCCACGAATGGCCAAGTTGTTACTCTCGGTCGCGCCGCTGGTGAAAACGATCTCAGAGGGATTACCCGCTCCGATGAGCGAGGCGATCTTGGCTCGCGATTGTTCGACCAACTCGTGAGCGGCTTGACCCAACCGATGCGTGACGCTGCCTGCGTTTGCATAGTCACGTTCGAAAGTCGGCAGCATCGCCTCGATCACTCGCGGGTCGACGCGCGTGGTGGCGTGATTGTCGAGATAGATGATCGCATCCGAAGTCATCGGGGACCGGCTTGGGTTGATCTGCGACGGCGGGCGCCCGGCAAGCTTTCGCTCGCCGGGAAAAACTCGAATCGCTTAGTTGCCACCGCCGCCACCGCCACTCGGTTGCGTTCCGGCGGGCGGCTGGCCGTTGCCCTCTTCCGCCTTCGCCTTTTCCGCTTCTTCCTGCTGCTTCTTCATTTCAGCCTCGCGTTTGCGTTCAATCTCGC
>JBJTQD010000529.1:0-1084 GCA_046075445.1 Planctomycetota bacterium | reverse complement strand
CATTGACCAGCTTGTCGATCAGGGTCCTAAGTAAGAACGACTTGCCGCTGTTTCCAACGACTTCATCCTCTTCACTGTTGTGGTAATGGTGGCCTTTCTGCTCAGCCTGCGGTCGTCAATAAGACGGGTTATCGAGTTGAGCTGAAAGGCCACCATTACCACAACAGTGAAGAGGATGAAGTCGTTGGAAACAGCGGCAAGTCGTTCTTACTTAGGACCCTGATCGACAAGCTGGTCAATGGAGAAATGGAGCTCCCAGGGAGTGAAGAGGAAGGCGGCGGCAAATTCAAATTCAGCGATTTTGGAATTCTTTCTCCGTCGATTGTGCGCCGATCGGGGATGCCCGAAGACTATATCATTACATTGGCAGAGGTCGAGAATCCCAACCAAGATGTAGTGGGTGGTGGTGGAGAGAAGAGAGACAATGCTGGCGGGGATCAGAAGAATGACAGTGGTCGTCCACCGGCGGGTGGTGGTGCTCCCGGCGGCGGTACTGCTGGTCAGGGTGATCGCAACCGAGGCGGGCAGGGCTCACCTGCGGGTGAGGGACGTGAGGCTCCCGTCGATACAAAAAGCGACAAGAATCAGTTCAAGGTAAGGCGATTCAACTTCGTTGTTCAAATGGCTTGGATTCCTCGCTCACCGGCTGAGCGAGTCAAGGCTCGGGCTGAACGATTGGAGCGGGAGAAGGCTGAAGCAGCTGCAAAGGCAGCGGCTCCGGCTGGTGATGCTGGGGGCGTTCCAGCTGGTTCAGTGCCGGCTCCCGGGGCTCCTCCTGCAAACGTGCCTGCAGTTCCGCCTGCAGCCCCGGCCGCGGGAGACGATGATGATTAGTCTCTCATTGCTGGTTTAGGCATGTGCGAAGGGCTGGCTTTTCTGCGAATCGATCAAACAATTTAGTAAAGCGGTTAGCTTGAAAATAAGCGACTGGAGAAATCGTTATGGAACAACTTAAGCCTTTCATCAATTTCCTGAAGAAGAATGGTTTCTGGCTTGGGTCAGGCTTGATGGCGATCTTGCTGGTTGTCGCGTGGTACCTGGCATCTCAAGCGGTTGATGCTGAAAAGGAAAAGGACATTCAAAC
>JBJTQD010000528.1:0-2991 GCA_046075445.1 Planctomycetota bacterium | reverse complement strand
GGGAACCCGACTGATGATCTGGGGATTGAGCAAGATGTTTTGGAAGCGGGGCTGCTCTGGCGGCTTGGTGGCGGCGGGCTTGCTGTTGAAAGCGGGCTTGCTAATGGCGGTAATGGGCGGGGGGCGGCTGGCGGCTCAGGGGTCGGCTCCGGCGGCCGATGTGCCGAGCTATAACCGCGATGTTCGCCCGATTCTGGCTGACAAATGCTTTGCCTGTCACGGCTTTGACGCCGAAACCCGCGAGGCGGATTTGCGGCTGGATACGTTCGAGGGAGCCACGGCCGATAGTGGCGGGACCCGGGCAATCGCGCCGGGAAAACTCACGGAAAGCGAACTCTGGAACCGGATCAACTCCACCGACGAATCCGAAGTGATGCCGCCGCCCGAGACGCACAAGCAACTGACGGCTGATGAAATCGCCACGCTTCGCCGCTGGATCGAATCGGGCGCGGCTTATCAAAAGCACTGGTCGTTCGAGCCCCCACTGGCTCACGCGGTCCCTCCCCTCCCCTCCGGCGGGCGGAACCCGATCGATGCGTTCATCGCCCAGCGGCTGGAAAAAGAAGGCTGGAAGCTGAGCCCCGAAGCCGACAAGTCGACTCTCATCCGCCGCGTCGCGTTCGCGCTGACCGGCCTGCCGCCGACTCCGGCCGAACTCGATACATTCCTCGCCGACACCTCGAGCAACGCTTACGAGTCGATGGTCGATCGCTACCTCGCGTCGGCTCACTACGGCGAGGAGATGGCTCGGCACTGGCTGGACGTCGCCCGCTACGCCGATACCCACGGGCTGCACCTCGATAACGAGCGCCAGACTTGGGCTTATCGCGACTGGGTAGTCAAGAGCTTCAACCGCAACCAGCCGTTCAGCGAATTCACGATCGAACAACTCGCGGGCGACTTGCTCCCAACGCCCTCGCTCGACCAACTCGTGGCGACGGGCTTTAACCGCTGCAATGTGACCAGCAGCGAAGGGGGTTCGATCGACGCCGAGTACCACTTCCGCTACGCCGTCGATCGCGCGAGCACCACGGCCTCCGCCTGGATGGGACTGACTGCGGGCTGTGCGGTCTGTCACGATCACAAGTTCGATCCGATCTCCGCCAAAGAGTTTTACTCGCTCTATGCCTTCTTCAATGCTTCGTCCGATCCGGCGATGGATGGCAACGCGCTGCTGACCAATCCAGTGCTGAAGCTGGAGTCGGATGCCGACAAGGCAAAGCTGGCCGAGTTCGAAGCGCGGTTGGCGGAGTTGCAGAAGCGGCTGGACGAGCGGCTTGCGACGTATGAGTACCGCGACCCGGCGCTTGCCAATCCCGCACTGGAAGCGGCCGTCACGGAAAACGTTTGGCTGGAGGATGATTTCCCCGGCGGCGGCCGCGCGTTTGCCAGCCCGGGGGCGCCGACTCAGTTCGTCACACGGGGGGCCAGCGAGCAGGTTTACAGCGGCGAGCGGGCGCTGAAGCGGACCGACGCGGGGCTGGCGCAAGATGTCTGGGAACAGGCTCCGGCGCCGCTCGTCTTGCCGGCCGGCGGCAAGCTGTTTGCTTATGTCTATCTCGATCCGTCGAATCCGCCGAAGTCGATCATGCTGCAGTATCACCGCAGCGGCTGGCAGCACCGCGCGGTCTGGGGCGACTACAACGCGATTGATTGGGGTGCGGCCAATACAACCGAACGCGTCTCGATGGGCGAGCTTCCTCCAGTCGGCCAATGGACTCGTTTGGAATTTCTGGTCGAGCAGGTTGGCTTGAACCCGGGCGATCAACTGACCGGTTTCGCGCTGACGCAGTTTGGTGGCACGGTTTACTGGGACAAGGTCGGTGTGGTCGGTTCGAACGATCCGGCCAAGGATCCGAGCCAATCGTTTTTAGCTTGGTGGCGCAGCGCCAAAGGCAAAGACACGCCGGGCTTGCCGGGCGACTTGAATGCGATCGCCAAGACCGGCCCGAAAGAAGACGAAGCAAAGGGACCGTCGGAAGCTGCTGCTGTGGAACTCGATGAGAATGGCAAGAAGCTGCTCGGCTGGTACGTCAGCCGCATCTGCATTACGACCAAGCCCGAGTTCGAGGCGGCTATCAACGAACAGAATCAGGTTCGCGGCGAGCGCGATAACTTCTCCAACGCGATCCCGAGCACCTTCATTTACAAAGACGCCGCCCAGCCGCGCGAGAGTTTTGTGATGCTCCGCGGGCAGTACAACCAACCGGGCGAAAAAGTTCTGCCTGATGTTCCGGCGATCCTTCCACCAATGCAGCCTGGCGAAGGCCAACCGCAAGCGAATCGACTCGACCTGGCTCGCTGGCTGGTCGCGCCCGAGCATCCGCTCACGTCGCGAGTCACGGCCAATCGCTTTTGGCAGCAGTTCTTCGGCGTCGGCTTGGTGAAGACCAGCGCCGACTTTGGCACTCAGGGCGAACTGCCCTCGCATCTGGAACTTCTGGATTGGCTGGCGCTGCACTATCAAGAGACGGGCTGGGACACGAAGGAGCTGGTCAAGCTGATGCTCTGTTCGGCCACCTTCCGTCAGAGCAGCCGCGTGACGAGCGAGCAGCTGGACCGCGATCCGGAGAATCGCCTGCTCGCGCGCGGGCCTCGCTTGCGACTGGATGCCGAGCAGCTGCGTGACAACGCGCTGTGTGTCAGTGGACTGATCGACCTGACCCTGGGTGGTAAAGGGGTAAAGCCCTACCAGCCGGCGAACGTTTGGGAGCCGGTGGGCTTTGCCGGATCGAATACCCGGTTTTATTCGCAAGATAACGGCTCGGCTCTCTATCGCAGAAGTATTTACACGTTTTTCAAGCGAACTGCACCGCCGCCGTTCATGGTGAACTTCGATGTTCCCAACCGCGAGCAAACCTGCACGCGGCGCGAGCGGAGCAACACGCCACTGCAGGCGCTGCAGCTACTGAACGACGTGCAGCATGTGGAGGCGGCTCGGGCGCTGGCGCAGCGGGCACTGACTTCGGGCGGAGCGGATGGTAACGAGCG
>JBJTQD010000527.1:0-1435 GCA_046075445.1 Planctomycetota bacterium | reverse complement strand
CTCGCCAGTTCCCGATTCAGTGAGCTCGATAGCATTCACCAATCCGAGCGAACTCCGGCTGGCATCGCCTTCTGGCTGCGGCGGAAACTAGATTTTGACTACAGGATTAAGCCGCTCCGATGGCTTTTCACCATTGCCAACGTAGCTGAGTCCAAAGCAGAGCGGCGCGTAATTGGAGTGCACGCCCGCGTCGATGTATTCAGGAGTCCAGCCGCTCATGTCTTGAAAGAGGCGAATGCAGCGAATGGTTCGGTCCTTGCAGAGGTTGAACCAGTGCTTGGTGCCGCAGGGAACGTTTACCAAGTCTCCCGACTCAACGGTGATGCTGAAGACTGGACCGTTATCCGGGTGAATGTGGAAGACGCCGCTGCCGCGAACGGTGAAACGAACTTCGTCTTCGCTGTGGGTGTGTTCTTTATCGAACTTGGCCAACATTGCATCGAGGTTGGGCGTCGCCGGGTTGACGTTAATGACGTCAGCCGTGACGTAACCACCGGCGGCCTTGAGGCGCTCAATTTCTGGGGCGTACGCGGCGAGAATCTCTTCGTTGGTGGCATCCGGGCCAATTCGGCCCTCGACATCCCACTTCTCGTACCAGATTCCGAAAGGCATTAAAAAGTCGCGAATCTCTTCCACTTGGGAAATTTCGCGGTTCTGATCGGGAACGTGAACTCGAGCCATGTCGGAGAACTCCGAAAAAACGATTGCGATGATTCAGCCAAACAATAAGAGCTACTAACGTTATCGACCAGCAAAACGGCCGCCGTTAACTGCTCCACTTCAAGCCCTAATTCTATCGCGTCAGAGTGCGAAACAAAAGGGATTTCGCTGGCCAGTAACGATCCGAAAAGCTGGCTCAACGGCCCCCTGAGGCCCGCACCGCAGCGAGGCGTTAAACTGCAGAATTCGTGACATGCACGCGTTCCAGTTAGTTTTGCTGAGAATTTCCAAATGGATTCCCGATTCGTCTATCTGCTCTTGTTTTTCACAGCCGTTTCGATGGCTTGGACGAAAGCCGCCCAAGGTCAAGAGACTGCGTCGGCGCAGCAATTTGTCCGGCTGATGGTGATCGCCCCCGAAGAGTTTCTTCCGCCTCTAAAGAATTACCTAGCCAAGCGGCCTGCCGAGGTGATCGGGGAGCTGGTCAGTTTGAAAGCTGTGCTGGCCGAGGGGCAGGGGAGGGATGACGCTGAGAAAATCAAACGCTGGCTGTTTGAAAAGTGGCACTCGGAAAAATTCAATCACGTTCTGCTGGTCGGCGATGCGGATGTCTTCCCCGTGCGGTACATGGTGCTCGACCGGGTTACCGAGCCCGCTTTCGACTACGCGTTTTACCCCAGCGATCTCTACTACGGCGACTTGTCCAAACAGGACGGTTCGTTTGAAAGCTGGAACGAGATCACCGATGACTTTCATGGTAGTTACTTCGGCGAGG
>JBJTQD010000526.1:0-922 GCA_046075445.1 Planctomycetota bacterium | reverse complement strand
GCAAAGTCGAGAGTTCGGACCCTGCGAAGCGGGAGATACGTGTAACGATCAACTAGCGGTTCGGCTTGTCTGCCAGATAAGCTGCAAAACGTGAATATGTGGGTGCCATACGTTTTAAGCCATTCGTCGACTTGGCGTTCGTTCGACCCGGAAGTTGAACTTTCGAGGAAAGGGGAAAGTGCCAAGAACCGTTCTGCAAGAAATAGATTATTGGTTCCTCGCACGTGTTCTTGCCATGTGTTCTTGGCAATGGTTAGCATTGGAGCAACTTAATGAACTCATTCATCATCATGTCCATCACGGCTGTATTGATGGCTTTAGTTGCATTGGCGACGACGGTGATATGTCTCGCTTGGTCGATTCCGTCTTGGCGAATCCGTCTAGCGGGTCCCAAAAACGGTCGTGAAGTTGCGGGGCCGGGATGGGAAGGGCTCACGGGTTGGCCGTCTTCGGTCGGGAGCGTTTTGGTATCGTTGGGAATCAGAGTTTGTGCGGCCTGTGCGTGGTATGGGTTCTATTTCGCGCTCGCTGCTTTGAGTGGTGGCGCGAAGTAGTTTTGCGGCGAAGACAGGCGAGGGTCCAAGTCCGATTTGCCCCCATGCCCTTTAATTTACCTAGCGAGTCAGGGTCCCAGCTTCATGGAATTGGTTCGGATCGTCGTTCTACCGGGGCTTGATGGGAGCGATTTGCTTTTGGATCGTTTCGTCGAGCTCGCACCGGCTGGCTACGCGGTTACGGTCCTGCCGCTGCCGGACGATCCGGCTGAGGATTATGAAACGTTGACGAATGGTCTGGCGGCGCGGCTGCAGGAATTCGCGCCTTGCCACTTGGTGGCAGAATCATTCTCTGGGCCGATCGGAATCAAACTTGCCCAGCGACATCCGGAATTGGTCGACCAGCTGACCTTGGTGGCGTCGTTTGC
>JBJTQD010000525.1:0-1012 GCA_046075445.1 Planctomycetota bacterium | reverse complement strand
CTGGCTCACCCACCCTGCCTCGCCTGCCCAAACCCCTAAAAGCACCACCCAAACCCGCCCAGTGCGAAATCCCCATGAAATCTGGCCCTTCCCCATGGCTAGTTGATTTACACCCCGCCGAGCGATAGCTTGTTACTGCCTGAACTGCCGGCAATGGATGACGACCTTGCAGTTTCGCTCCTTCTTTTTCTCGCTGGCAGTTCATCAGCGGAGAGCACAACGTGTTAGTTTTGAGTCGCAAAGTTGGCGAGCGCATTTGGATCGGTAACGAGATCTGCGTGACCGTCGTGCGCTTAACAAGCGGTGGTGTGCGACTAGGCATCGAAGCCCCCGCCGAACTTCCTGTCATTCGTGAAGAACTCAAAGTACGCCAAGCCGAAAGCCAAGCGGCCGAAGCATCGGCTCAAGTTGAAATCGTAATCTCCGAAGCCGCACTGGCTAAACTTCAATTGCCACAATCCGGCGACCAGACCGACCATCAGTCGAACAAGAACGACTAACCTCTTTTAAGTGCCTCTCGCGCTCTGAATTCTGCTCTTATTCGCTCAGTCTTCTGCGCTGCGTTTCATTTTTGAACGCGATCGCTGCTCGGGCCTCGCGCAAGCTCTAGCTCAGCAATCCGCTCAATCCGCCGAATAGACAACCTTACCGCCAAGAATGGTGAAGAGGACTTTCGTCTTCAGAATCGCTTCGGCTTCACAGGTCAACAAGTTTCGATCAAGAATTGCGAGGTCGGCGAGTTTGCCCGCAACAAGACTTCCTTTTTGATTCTCTTCGAAAGCAGCATAGGCACAATCGATCGTGTAACTGCGGAGCGCCTCCAAGCGAGTCATCGACTGCTTCGGAAAAAAGGTTTGTCCGTTCGGCAGTTTTCGAGTGACACTCGCGTAGAGACTGGGAAAAGGATTCACCTCTTCGACGGGTGCATCCGTACCATTGGTCACAACGGCACCACTGTCGATCAATGACCGCCAAACATAAGCCCCCTGCTCGGACCGCAACTGTCCCAATC
>JBJTQD010000524.1:0-3115 GCA_046075445.1 Planctomycetota bacterium | reverse complement strand
GTGTGCTGTCCCGGTCCCAAGCGGAAAGCTCCAGAAAACTACCTGCATCATCGTGAATCTGGAGTAAGCGGAAAATCTCTTCGCGCGTTTCCGGATGGTTCGCCGTCGCCTGCACGACGAAAGCCGTCCGGTCAGGGCCGGCTGGCATTTCGATCGCGGCCGCCAGCAATCGCTCTTTGTCGATCATGGTCACTCCAGCCGCAGCGATTAATCCGAAATTGGTTTGAGCAGGATGAAATCTAGTCCAAACATGTACCCCGGCACCGCTTCAGGGTGCTTTCCCCTGATCTCGATCGTCAACTGGTGTTTTCCCTCGGTCAACTCCTGACTCCCCAGCGAAACTAACCCCGTCGTCACCACATCGGGCGTGTTGAAAAGATCGACCGCTTCACCAATCGCTTTCCCATCCAGCGAGAGTTGCACGATTCCGTAATCCCGAGCCTTAGTCATCACAGCTTGGACATCGAAACGCCCCGCCGCAGCGACTTCGAATTCGACCACGAGTTTGTCGCCGGGTTGCCCGCCAGTCCACCACAAATGGTTTTCGCCGCTCCAGCGGTCCTTGGCAAACTCACCCATTTTTTGACCCCCCGTCGAGCCGCGAGTTGTAGAAATCACTTTCAGCGACTCGCCCTCCAAAGCTCCAGAAACCTTTCCGGTCGCAGCGTCAAACTCCGGTCTCGGGCCGCGCAGCGGCACCTGCACGGGGCTCGCGAGATAGGCAACCAAATCACGAATTTCCTCTTGCTTAAGTGGGTCAAGCAGTCCGTTAGGCATCAGCGATAAATCGGATAACTTGCGGTCTTCGATTTCATCCAACGCGACCACAACTGTGTCGTTGATCGTCTTCAAGGTCACTGCACTATCGGTCTCTTTGAGAATCAAACCTGAAACCACCCGCCCATCAAGCAGTTGCAGCAGGCTCATCTGATAATCCTTACCCACCACGGCATTCGGCGCGACTAGGTTCTCTAGGATGTAGCTGAGCTCTGCTCGATTCGAACCCGTCAGGTCCGGTCCGACCTTTTCTCCCGCTCCAAACAGCTGATGGCACGCCGCGCAATGTTTCACAAACATGGCTCGGCCATGGCTCGCATCCGCATCCTTGAGCACTTCGGTCGTCAGCAGCGACTTGAACTTTTCGATCGCCTGCTGCTGGTCCTCAGTCGAGGTCCCTACCTTCCCCCAAGACTTGGTGATTCGTTCAACCAGCGGTTCGTCACCCAAGTTGACCATCTGTCGCACATGGTAGGCATGCACGTCGGTCCGTGAAACTTTTCCGGCATCAATCGCATCGAGCAGTTGCTGTGCAAAGGCAGCCCGCGAGGCGAGCGTCGCGATCGCGTCTTCACGCCCGGCTGGAGTCAGTCCCGTCCAAGCGTCGAGCAATTTCGTCGGCGTTTGGGGATCAGCCGCCGCAGCCAAGGCGCGAATCGCCGCCGACTGCAACTCGGGCGTTTCGATCGCCGCATAAAGTGCTCCGGCCAGCTCCTTGTCGCGTCCCTTCACCAAAATATCCAATGCCCGCTGCCGTTCGGCCAGCGGTCGCTCTTTGTCAGCCAGCAATGCTCGCAAAGTAGGGAAGACGCGGCGGTCGCCAAACGCTACCGCCAACCGCAAGGCTTGGTCTCGAATTTCAGGCGACTCGCTTTGAGCCAACCGCTCGTAAGACGCCGTCCAACTTTCCGGTTGAGCCACATTCACCCTGCCCTCCAGCGCTCGGTTGATTTGCTCCAATGCCATCTGCTGTGTCTCGGGCTTCCAGCCAGCGACCGCCCCCAACACGGCATTCAATGCCACTGCATCACCCGCGGCGCGCCGCACAATGAATTGACTCAGCTGCGGGATTTGACTTGTTTCGACCAACCGAATCGCTCGTTCCGGATCGGCCACGACGAGCGGCTCCAGCCCGTACCAAATCATCAGCGGCAAATTTCGATCCTTCGCGTCTCCGCCATTGGCCGCCAGCGCTTCAACAATCTCCCAACGCTCGCTCAGCGGAAGTCTCTGAAGCGACGAAGCCAAATACAACCGAACAATCGGGTCGCTCTGCTTCGACCTCGCCAGTTCTCCCAGCCGCTTGCCTGTATCCGAAGACAACTTTTCGCGATTCTCACAAAGCAGCTGTACGCCCCAAGCCGCGACGTAAGGGGAACTGTGACTCAGCAACGCAGAAAGTTGCTCTGGCTTAAGCGTTCCCGTAGCATGACCCAGCCACATTCCACGCAGCACCCGCGTTTCATCATCGCTCGCCAGCAGCTTTTCGAGTTCAGCGGCTACAGCACTTGCATTCAGCTTGCCACTGGCGGCTCGATCCTGCAGCACCCGCCGGGAAACGCGAACGTACCAGTCGTTCGCATGCCAAGCCAAACGAGCCAGAGCCGCATCGTCGAGCTTGCCCAAGTCGACTGCAGATCTCGCTGGAACGCCGTATGCAATATTGTAAATCCGCCCATTGGTCCGGTCCCAAATCTCGGGGTTCACGCGATGGCAAGCATTGCGGTCATACCAATCGATCAGGTAAGCCGATCCGTCCGGCCCGGTTCGCAGATTGATTCCGCGGAACCAGCGATCGTTCGCCATCAACAAGTCATCACCGTGCTTTCCGATGTAGCCGCTTCCCTCGCGCGAGAGGCGGTCCATATTGACTCGATTACCGTGAATATTGTTGAAGAAAATCTGGTTCCGATAACGCTGCGGCCAGTTGTCTCCGAGGTAGATCATCGCGCCACAGTGCGCGTGTCCACCTCCGGCATCCGACGTATCATTTTGAATATCCGGCTCGTGGCCCCACCAAGCGTGGTCGCGAATGTCCCCAGCGTAATGGAGGTGATCGGCGATCGTCTGGATGTCGGCATACACGTTCCGATTAAAGTGCTCGCCCGCTTGCCGCTGGTAATGCCCACCCTGAATGATGTGATAGAGGTGCGGAATCACGCAGGCCGTCGCAAACGCGTGGCCGTAATCGTTGAAGTCGACGCCCCAGGGATTGCTCGTTCCCCAAGCAAACACTTCGAATTGATGGCGAATCGGATGATACCGCCAGACCGCGGCATTCATCGGTGTCCGCTCTGCATCAGGAGTCCCCGGCAGGCCTACCTTGCTGTGCGTGAAC
>JBJTQD010000523.1:0-1906 GCA_046075445.1 Planctomycetota bacterium | reverse complement strand
CTCCGGCTCGATCCCAAACGCGTGATAAATCGAAGCCAACAACTCCGTTGGATGAACCGGATCCTCAGCCGGTGCAGAGGCCGTCTTATCCGATTTGCCGTGAACGTAACCACGCCTCGTCCCGGCTCCCGCAACCAAGCCCGTGTAACAGTACGGCCAGTGATCGCGGCCGTTGGCGTCGTTGTCGTTACCGGAAGTGCTCACGCCGCGCTGCGGACTTCGACCAAACTCGCCAATCGCAACAACGAGGTTATCCTCCAGCAGCCCGCGCTCGTCCATGTCTTCAATCAAAGCCGACAAGCCCGTGTCGAACATCGGCGCCGACTTGGTCCGCATCCGGTTCTCCAAATCGACGTGCTGATCCCAGCTGTGGTGATCCGAATTGGCAATCTTCGGCCAAACCACTTCGATAACCCTCGTGCCCGCTTCGATCAAACGCCGAGCGAGCAGCAAGCTCTGTCCAAACGTATTCCGGCCATACTTGTCGCGCAGCGCATCGGGCTCCGAAGCCAACGCAAACGCCTCGCGGGCTCGCCCGGAGACCACGAGATTCAGCGCTCGCTCGTAGTGTTCACCCAGCTTGTGCTCCGCCACCGCCTTGTCGATCGCAGGCATCTGCTGGTTGACCAAGTCGCGCAACTTGGCGCGTCGTTCCAAACGAAGTGCAAACACATCGGGCGGCAACTGCAAATCTTCGATCTTGATTCGATCCATCTTGGTCATGTCGAGATCGTCGCCCTCCGGATAGAGCGTGTAGGGGTCGAATCCCTTGCCCAGGAAACCCGCACTCCCGCCCTTGCCGACGACGTTGCTCTCCTGCAGCGGTCGCGGCAACATCACAAACGGCAGCATCGGAACTTCGGGCGGCTTGAACTTGATGATGTTCGATCCAAAATTAGGAAAATCCTTCGGGCTCGGCGGCTCCAATTGCCCCGATGGACTGACCTTGTCCGTCGTGTAACCCGTCATCATCTGGTAAATCGCCGCAGTGTGGTTGAACAAACCGTTCGGCGTGTAGCTCATCGATCGAATCAGCGTGTAGCGGTCATTCAGTTGGGCAAGCTTCGGCAAGTTCTCGGTGTACATCACTCCGGGAATCTTGGTCGAAATCGGACTGAAAACGCTCTTCACGTTCTCCGGCACATTCTCCTTCGGGTCCCAAAGGTCGAGATGACTCGGTCCACCTTGGAGATAGACAAGGATAATCCCTTTGGCTCGCCCCCAACCGGGTCGCTCCGGACGTGTCACAATTCCCGCGTTGGCCGATTGCAACTGCAGCAGGCCCGGCAGCGAAAGCCCCAGCAAGCCCGAGGCTCCCACGCGCAAGACATCGCGACGCGAGATTCCCAAACTCCGATCACACAAGTCCTTGCCGGGCCGTCCGAGTATATGAAACATGAGGGAAACTCCTGAAGGTAATGCGGGAGTGGGAATTCCAACCCGCTTATCGGTTGAACAAAAACGCCGGGCTGTTGACCAGCGCCCAAGCCAAGTCCTGAGCCATCGTCAGCCGAAGGTTCTCCACCTGGCCGCGACTCTGCTCGAAGTCTCGCTCGAGCCGCGCCAGCAGCGGGTCTGGCGGAACAGGCCGCTGAGCCAGCTCCAAAGCCGCCCGCGCATCGACAATCCGCTGGTCAATCGCCAACGGCATTCGAGCCGCGGCCAGCTCGGTATCGATCGCAACTCGACGTTCATCGCCGCGTTGGAAAGCCGCCAGCAAGCGTTGCTTGTTTTCTTCACTCGGGCTCGGCGCGACCAGCTGTGTTAACAACTCATCCGACAGCCCCAATCCCGCCGGCCGCTCCAGACTGGCCAGGGCCAAGCGGAAGCGACCCACCATGTGCTGCTGGTCAAAATCCTGCGAAAGCCTCACGCGAATCCGCGATCCACCCGCGAAACCAACCGG
>JBJTQD010000522.1:0-1161 GCA_046075445.1 Planctomycetota bacterium | reverse complement strand
GCCAATCCGCGAGGCTGCGGTAGATGCGATTCACAATTCATCGTCCAGTCCCTTTCTAATTTCTCACAATCGCTTCATCGAGATTCAAGATCGCACGCGCGGTCAGTGCCCACGCGGCGATCTCCTTGCGCAAAGCCAACTCCTCGTTGGGCTCAACGCTCCCGTCTGACTTCAGCGGGCCAGACAACATTGCCGACAACGCCGCAGCATCCAACTCACCCACCGCCAACCTCCGTCGCTGCTCCGCTAAAAAGGCTAACACCGACTCCGCTTCCTCAACCCGCGGCCCGCGCGTCAACACCCGCTGAAACAACACGTCTAACTTAGCCCGGTCGTCTCCCGGCTGTTCACTCAACAACTTGCCGAAATGCTGAGCCGCCTCGGTCACTACCGGATCGTTCAGCAACGTCAGCGACTGCAGCGGAGTGTTCGACGACTCGCGCTGAGCCAAACAGACCTCGCCGCTCGGCGCATCAAATGTCGTGAACATGGCGAACGGAGCTGTTCGCTTCATAAACGTGTAAACACCCCGACGAAAACGAGCCGGCGCCGGGCTCGACGTCCAACTCGCACCGCCATAGGCAATCTCCGTTGCTCCCTCAGGCTGCGGCGGATACACCGGTGGACCGTACACTTCAGTATTCAAAATCCCCGAAGCCGCTAACACCAAGTCCCGCACCTGCTCAGCCGTCAATCGCTTGCGGTTGGCACGTGATAACCAGCGGTTCTGTGTATCAGCCTGCAATTGCTCGGCTGTCACGGCCGAAGACATTTGATAGGTTTGCGACGTCACCAAGAGCTTATGAAACTGCTTCAGCGACTCGCCTCGCTCTACAAATTCGACCGACAGCCAATCGAGCAACTCCGGGTGAGACGGCGGCTCGCCTTGCAATCCGAAATCCCCCTCAGTCGCAACCAATCCCCGGCCAAACAACGCCGACCACTGCCGATTGACCAGCACCCGCCACGTCAATGGATGATCAGTTTGCACCAACCACTTGGCAAACGCCGCTCGAGCCGCGACCCTATCGCCGCCCTGCATCGCAGGCAGAAACGATGGCACGCCTGGCTGGACCTCTTCCTTTGGACTGAGAAACTCACCCCGATGATGTCGATAAGTCGGACGCGGAAACTCGCTCGGCCGCTCGCGCAATACCAGCG
>JBJTQD010000521.1:0-2004 GCA_046075445.1 Planctomycetota bacterium | reverse complement strand
CGCGGCAAAAGCGGACTCTGGATGTCGGACCTCTTTCCCAATTTGGCCGACCGAGCCGACGAGTTGGCCATCATCAATTCGATGGTCGCCGACACGGGCAATCACACGCCCGCATTCCTCCAGCAAACGACTGGCTTCCAGATGAACGGCTTTCCGTCTCTGGGTAGCTGGCTCTCCTACGGTCTGGGCAACGAGTCCGATTCGCTCCCCACCTTCGTCGTGCTTCCCGACGGCCGCAGTCTTCCCAACGGCGGTGCCTCCAACTGGGGCACCGGCTTTCTTCCAACCAAGCACCAAGGCGTCTGGCTGCGCGGCGGCGACGAACCCGTCCGCGATCTTTTTCCCCGCCGACCAATCGCCGCCGATACCGAACGAGCCTCCAGCGAACTCCTCGCTCGGCTCAACGCCGGTCATCAAGTCGGACGTGAGGAAAACGACCTCCTCGCTGCGAGGCTCAAAGCCTACGAACTCGCCGCGCGAATGCAAGTCTCCGTCCCCGAGGCAGTCAACTTCAATGACGAGACCGCTGCGACCCTCGAACTTTATGGCGTCGGCCAACAACCGACCGACGACTGCGCTCGTCGCTGCCTCCTCGCCCGGCGTTTGCTCGAGCGAGGCGTACGGTTCGTGCAGATTTTCTCCGGCGGATGCTTCGGCGGTAACCCGCGGCATGGCTGGGATAGCCACGAAGATTGCAAAACCGATCACCAGCGCGAAGCGGCTCTGATCGACAAACCGATCGCTGGCCTGATTTCCGATCTCCGCCAGCGCGGACTCCTCGATGACACGCTCCTATTGTTCACAACCGAGTTCGGCCGCACCCCCTTTTCCCAGTCACCCGCTGGCGTCTCGGGGCTCGGCCGCGATCACAACCCCGAAGGCTTCACCGCCTGGCTCGCCGGAGCGGGCGTCAAAGCCGGCACGGCATACGGAGCTACCGACGCGATCGGCTGGAAGTCGGTCGAAAACAAAGTTACTTGGCCCGACTTCCACGCCACCGTCTTGCACCTGCTAGGCCTCGACCACGAACGTCTCACCTTCTACCACAACGGCATCAACCGCCGCCTAACCAACGTCCACGGCCACGTCGTCGAAGGACTGCTGAGTTAAATCTCATCCAAACAATTCCCAAAATCTCCCGGCCCGCTCCCATGAGTCCGACTACGGAGGCCGTCGCCCGCATTCGCACACGCGCGCCCCATTCCGCCCCACGCCCTACATTCACCGCCACTAATTCTGAACCAACCACGCACCGATTCCGTACTGTGTGCACACCACCCAAAGACCTCACCCAAAACTCGCCTTTGGCATAACACTTGCAAAGGTTTGATACTTTCAAACCCCGTTTGAATCTAATCTCTTCCTCCCCCTCGCCCCCTTGGGGGAGAGGGGGTCGGGGGGTGAGGAGGTCAGAAGCGAAATTTCACCTCACCCAAAATCCACGCTCTTCCTCCCAAAGAAGCTTCCAGCCATGCCTCAACTCACCCACCCACAACGCGTCGCCGTAGTCGTCTCCTCTTGGCATCATGGGAACACCCGCAAAATCGCCGACGCAATCGGCGATCAACTCCAAGCCGACGTCCTCACGATCGACGAAGCCTACGCTGTCGACCTCAGCCATTACGATCTCGTCGGCTTCGGATCGGGAATCTACTTCGCCAAACACGACCAGAAACTCCTTGAACTCGTAAAAGCAAAACCCGCGCTTCCACGCAAGGCATTCCTGTTCTCAACCGCTGGCAACACGCTCCTCTTGCGGTTTTACCACCGCGCACTCCGCCGACAGCTAAAAAGTCGCGGCTGCGAAGTAATCAACGAATTTAATTGCCCGGGCTGGGATACTGTCGGACCCTTCGTCCTCTTTGGCGGCTTTTACCTCGGCCGGCCTAACGAGAAAGACTTGACCCGAGCCCGCGAATTTGCGAGCCAACTGAATTCTGTCAGCAAAACCTCTGCGCTCGCCCTCAATTAATTCGCTCACTGATAGAGCGCATTGCGGTCGAC